>CAZXBG010000090.1:0-17441 GCA_964638865.1 uncultured Chitinophagales bacterium
ATTCGTGGCTAATTTTTTCATCCGTATTGTGGACTAAAAAAGGGTTGCCACGAATTATTTGTGGCATTCTTTTTATGCTATAAATAAATTTGGAGCTCTGTGAGTAAATGATAGGTAGATCTATATTTTAAATGAAAATCCACCTTTCTTTAATTCCTCATATCTGCGTTTATTAAATTTATAAAGTTTTGCAGCGCGATGAGAAACGCCTGTTTGTTTTTCCTTTAATTCGGTGAGTAAATTGTATCCGAGTATTTTTTTACGGAAATTTCTTTTATCTATCTCCATTTCCAGAATGGCTTCGTATAAATGTTGTAATTGGGTTAATGTAAATTTTTCAGGAAGTAATTCAAATCCGACAGGTTCGATCTTTATTCGGTTTTTTAGTGTTTCTATTCCCTTTTCTGCGATCTCCTTATGATCGAAAGCCAGCTTCGGCAAATTATATGCCGGCCACCAGAATGCTTTTTTCGCGAAAGAGGTCACCGGGTGTAACCCATTATTTCCTGACTTAATAATTGCAAAGTATGCCACCGTTATTACTCTGCCTTGCGGATGTCGGTTGATGCTGCCGAATGTATAGAATTGATTCATAAACACATTGCCCAAACCGGTTAGTTCATGCAAAACCCTTTCTGCAGCTTTATCGATATTTTCTGTATCATAGGCCAGATTTCCCGGAAGAGCTTTCCATTTTTTAAAGGGCTCTTCATTTCTGTCGATAAGCAATATCTTCAGTTCACCTTCATCAAAACCGAATATTACACAGTCAACGGAGAAGTCTGAATGGAGAGGGGGTAATTTATTGGTGGCCATAATTCAGGAACAATAATACAAAATATACTATGGAAAAATAAAGTATTTATTTACAGATTAAACCTAATATCCACACAGATGAAATTTTGAGGTTGAGGAGAGGTAAACCCATACACACTTATCACTCTAAAACAAAGGATTTTTTTAATCCCGTTTCGGAATTCCCTCCTACTTGAATATCAAATTCTCCCGATTCATAAATTAATTTACCCTCACTACCATAAAAAGAAAGGTGAGACGTAGAGATGGTAAAGGTTACTACTTTAGATTCTCCTGCCTTAAGGAACATTTTGTTAAACCCCTGCAATTCTTTAACAGGACGGGTAATTGACGCAACTTTATCGGTGATATATAATTGGGTTATTTCCACACCATCCCTTACACCACTATTTTTCAAATCGACACTCACCGTTATTGTCTTATCTTTTTTCAGAACCTCCGACGATAATTTCAAATTAGAATATTCAAAGGTGGTATAACTCAACCCATAACCAAAAGCATATAACGGAGTATTTTCAACATCCAGATATTTTGAATTGTATTTACTGTTTGGATCAAATGGTCTTCCGGTTTTTTTCATATTGTAATAAACGGGAATCTGCCCAACTGACTGTGGAAACGACATTGTTAATTTTCCGGAAGGATTTACATCTCCAAATAATATATCTGCAATTGCATTACCGGCTTCTGTTCCGGCAAACCATGTTTCTACAATAGCCGGAATATTTTCATTTTCCCAGGTAAGTGTTAAGGGACGACCATTCATTAAAACCAAAACAATAGGTTTTCCGGTTTTAAGAATTGCTTTTAAAAGATCCATTTGATTTTCAGGAATACCAATAACACTTCTGCTTGCTGCTTCTCCCGACATCCCCTGACTTTCGCCTAATATCATAACTACAACATCCGATTTATTAGCAATCTCTACTGCATCTTTTATCATCTGGTCAGGAGTGCGGGTATCTATTTCAATATTACCTCCATTATCATTTAATTTTTTAAGCAAAATTTTATCTTCAATAATATTTGCGCCTTTTGAATATAAAATATTTGTTTTCCCTTCCGTTGCGTTTGTTACGCCTGCAAATACACTTACCGCTGTTTTCCAGTCACCTGCAGCACTCCAGTTACCGATCAGATTGCGTTGATCATTTGCTAAAGGACCTATCAATGCAATAGTTCCTTTTTTATCCAAGGGTAATAGTGCATTTTCATTCTTTAATAACACAATAGATTTTTGTGCCATTTCTCTTGCTGCAAGAAGATTTTCGGCAGTCATTATTTCTGTTTTTTCTCTCTCCGGATTACAATATCGATATGGATCTTCAAATAAACCAAGATCATATTTAATACCGAGAATATTTTTTACGGCATTATTAATCGTGGAAATAGTAACCTTTCCATCTTCCACAGATTGTTTTAAAAAATTATAAAATACAGCGCCTTGCATATCCATATCAACTCCTGCATTTAATGATAATTCACCTGCATTTTTTTCATTTGCTGCAAAACCGTGATTTATCATTTCATTTATAGATGTATAATCTGTAACAACAAATCCTTTAAAATTCCATTCCTCCCGTAAAATATTTTGCAACAAAAAATTATTTGCGGATGCAGGAACTCCGTTCACGTCGTTAAAAGCTGTCATAAATGTACCAACACCTGCATCAACGCACGCTTTAAAAGGAGGCAAATATGTTTCGCGCAAACTAATTTCCGAAACATCAACAGTATTGTAATCCCGACCACCATGCGCAGCACCATATGCAGCAAAATGTTTCGCACAAGCAACTATGGTATTATTTTTAGATAGGTCAGAACCCTGAAATCCTTTTACCCTTGCCGCAGCAATTAAAGAACCTAAATAAACATCTTCACCACTCCCTTCCGCAACTCTTCCCCAACGAGGATCACGCGTAATATCTACCATTGGGGCAAAGGTCCAGTTGATCCCCTCTGCCGATGCTTCTGATGCAGCAATTCTTGCGGAATTTTCCATCGCATTAATATCCCAGGAACAGGATTCGGCAATGGGGATTGGAAAAATTGTACGATGTCCGTGAATAACATCGTATCCAAACAATAATGGAATTCCCAATCTGGTTTCTTCCACCGCTATTTTTTGAAGTTTACGTGTATATTCAACGGTATATGCATTAAAAACAGCTCCTGCTTTACCTTCCCGAATATCATCCAAATAAGTTGTGCGCAATGTTGGTCCGGTTACATCCCAATCGGAAGTAAATAAAACCATTTGGCCTATTTTTTCTTCCAGGGTCATCTTCGTTATTAAGTCATTAATAAAAATTTCTTTTGGCGATAATGGAGTTTCTTTTTTTGTAGTAAATCCCAAAAAAAGAAATAATATACCCAAACAAAACAAATAATTTCTTTTCATTAAAATCAATTTAATAAGTAAAACTTAATTTTTCTGCTGCATCAATTACTTCAGGGCAAGACATAAATAAATTCCAAAGTAATTGGGTGCGATAATTTTCTATCATCACTATCATTGGCCCTTGATCAATTGCAAGGTAGGAAGTGCCAAACCAACCTTCTGTTGCATTAAATGCGTCGGTAAATCCATATTCTCCCCAAATTTTATCGCCAATGGTATAATAAAAGAAACGAATTGCATCCAGTGAATATTCGGGTGTGTAGGGAATAGAGGCAACAGCGGCAGTAGGCGAAATTACACCAAGATCGTTGGTAGGAGAATGTGCAGAATATCCAAATTGATTATCACTTGCAGTAAGTCCCCAACAATCTTCACTATATCCCACAAAATCTTGCGGGTTATCTATACAATACGCCCGATTAATGAAAGTGTGATTTTGATTTTGTGTCCAGTAATTTGCGTAAGTATCATTTAATGTTGTAGGATTAATACCAAGAAAAGAATAATGTGCAAAAAACAAAGGACCACCATAAGGAAAACCCAATGGCAAAGTATATCCATAATAATTATTTCCATTGATAAAATAATCGGAATCGGCCCAACCATTGTGATAAACAGAAGCATCTATGGTATGTGCTGTTGATGCGGCTGCAAGAAAATAGGTAATTAAACATTCATTAAATCCATTTATTTGCATATTCATAGCCCAACCAAGATCAGGTGACCAATGCCAATACAACACATCTTCACCGCCCTTTGTGAACCAATCCCATTCCACAGTTTCCCAAAGTGCATTTATTTTTCCTTTCAAAGTATTTTCAAAAGGATCAGCAGCATTTAAATATTGACGCACACATAATAATCCCTGAATCAAATAAGAGGTTTCTACAAGATCGGCACCGTTATCATTAGGGCTAAAAGGAACAACCTCTCCGGTATTTCCATCCATCCAATGCGGCCACACGCCATGAAATCTATCGGCAGTTGTAAGAAAATCAACGATGGTATTTAATCGGTCAACACCTTCACTTCTCGAAATAAAATTTCTATCCATTGCAACAATAATACACATCACCCCAAAACCTGAACCACCAATTGTAACAACGTTGGGTGTCGCATTTCTTTCCGGACTTAAGCCACTTACCGGATGGCCGAAGTCCCAAAAATATTTAAATGTTTGTTGTTGAACAATTGTCAATAATTCGTCGTCACTCACTACAGGAAATTTTGGAGTGGAATCTATTTCCGTATAAAAATTATCGGTAAATCCATTAAAGGTATAAATATCGTTCTCTGCATATAAATTGTTAGATAAAGTAAATGTATATTTTTGAAAATGAACAAGTGTTGAAACCGAATTAATGGTAAGAATTGTATTATCCTCTGACAATTCAAATTCCAATGTTTCATTAAATCCTGGCCTTGCGACTGCCGCTGCAGCAGAATTGACCGTTGCAGGATCAACAGGATGATTAAATGTAATAATAGCTTCCGGTTCTCTACTCACATTTGTAATGCGTGATTCACTCAACAGATCTTTTCCATCAATAATAAATGAAGTGATTAATAAAGTTCCCGCCTGAGTTTGGAGTGTTACTGAAAACCCTTTAAATATCTCGTCGCCGACTCCGGTTAAAGTTTGCCCTACATCGAGAGTATATGTTGCATTATTTTGAAGTGGAAGATGGGAAAAAGAAATAGTTCTATTTTCGTCGAGAAATGATTCGTTTAAAACAACTTCTCCATCAGGTCCTGATAAAGTAATACCATCAATAGTTGTAATATTTAAGGGAATACTAAATGAAAGCACAATTGGCTGATCAATTGGCGTATTGATATTTTCAGCGCCACTATTTAAATTCACCACATAGGTGCCGAAATGAATATAATTAAGTTGAAAATAATCAGCATTCTGATCTGTAATTATTTCTTTTTTGCAGGCGGTAAATCCATTTACCAAAAGTGTAAATAAAATGACAAAATACATGTTATAACGAATTTTTATCATAGCCCAAATATAAAAAAACAGGAGCAGTTTTCACTACTCCTGGTATAAAAAAAATATTAATCTATAAAATTCAATTAATCGGCATTTTCCGAATCATATAAAACACCAACTTCAGATTCCGTAAGTGCTTTATCAAAAATTCTGAAATCATCTAACGCACCAATAAAGGTGTTAGTAGCAGTGTTATAATCTGACCAACCAGTTGCTGTATTTATACGGCTGCACATAAATCCAAGCGTTAATTTAGGATCTATACCTACAATTGCATCACCTGTAACATCCGCTTTATCAGCGATAGCAAGATCTTTCAAATACCATTCGGTTGTTTCTGCATCAAGATCAACTTGCATTGCTTTAACACCGTTGAAATATATTGTTTTAGTTGCGGTAGCAGCATCATGTGTCATAACAAGATGTGCCCAAGAATTATCACCAATTAGATCTTTAATAGATCCTGTGTAATCATATAATACTTGTCCGCCAATTGAGCCGTCGCCGTTAGGATCTGTCCAAGCTGTTCCGAAAAAATGTGAATTTGGGTCAGGACTGATCATGTGACTTGTAGCAAGTTTTGTCCATGCAAGTTCACCACCAACTTCCATAAAATATCCTCTCTCGGTTGCAAGACCAAACATGATTTTACTTCCTGCAGCATAATCAGCGCTATTCACTTTAAACCAAACACTGAATGTTGTGCTTGCATTTACAAAAGTTGATCCGCTTAATTCAATAATATCACCGGCTCCTGCAGCTCCACCGGAAAACATTGCAGCGCTGTTTACATTACCCCAACGATCGGCAGTCCATGTATTTTTTTCATAAGAGGAAGCTGCATTTCCCGTGATGTCGGAAACTGTGCCATCCAATGGTAAATACATTACCTGAAAATCTGATTGAGGAGGTGTATCAAGACCAATTCCTTCTGTTGTAAATGAAGTGGTAACTGTTGTTGCAGTTTCACCAAGGTCAGATTTAACACCTGCAATTTCAAGATCAAAATTTGTTCCTCTGAAAAGAACATCAGTAGGATCGATTGTTACAGTGCTTCCGGAAGCAGAAACTGAAATAGCAATATCGTTATTGCCTTGTGAAAGCGTTATTGCTGATAAAGTTGCAGCATCAACCGCTGTGCTAAATTCCACTACAATATTTTCAGTAACTGAAACTCCTGTTGCAGAGGTTGCACCATAAAGATCAATTACACCAGACATAATAGATTCAACCGAAATTGCAGGATTCGGAGTGTCTTCATCTTTTTTACATGATGTGAAAGTTATACTTCCAATCAGTGTGAACATTAAAAAATAA
This sequence comes from uncultured Chitinophagales bacterium, assembly GCA_964638865.1. Classification (GTDB taxonomy): domain Bacteria; phylum Bacteroidota; class Bacteroidia; order Chitinophagales; family BACL12; genus UBA7236. The sequence continues at coordinate 6,534 of CAZXBG010000090.1, forward strand.
TTTATTAAACGTTTCATATTTGATTCTTTAATTTGTTTTGAAATGACAAAATAGTTGTTTGTGTAAAAATAACACTAAGTTTCCTAAAATCAAAACGAAATGTCACCTACCATCCGGGATTTTGCGTTATAGTACCTCCCGAAAGGTCGATCTCGCTTTGAGGTATTGGTAAAAGTTCATGTTTCCCACTTATAAACCCAAGAGGGCCAAGCACGTCAGATGCAGTTCCGGTTCTTATCAGGTCGAAAAATCTTTCGCCTTCCATAGCAAATTCGCTTCGGCGTTGTTTCCGTATTTCTGCGCGAATTGCGTCCTGACCTGCTGCTAGTGAAGGCAAAAGACCTGCACGTTCTCTAATCAAATTGATATATATCAACGCATCGCCCGTGTTACCTGTCTCATTTGCTGCTTCTGCAGCTATCAATAAAACCTCAGCATAACGAAGAAGCCTAATATTATATCCCCATTGTTCCACTGTAGTTGTGCCGGGTGTCCATATCTTTTGATTATAGGTTTCAATTTCCAGTGTATCCGTCATTGTATCATCAGTGTAGGTTACATCATTTGTAGAAATATCGCCGACAATAAATACACCATCAATTGTTTCTCCTAAGAAAATAATTGTTGCATCTTTTCTTTCATCTCCTGCCTCAAAACTATTAATAAGATCAACGGAAGGACGATTAAATCCCCAACCTTTATTTGGATCTCCTCTTACGCCCTGCGTATTTGCGTATTGATTACCACCAAGTTCGCTACTTTCAAAAGGTCGGGATCCAACTTCAAAAATTGATTCCATTCCGTATTGTCCTGCAACAGAAAATGCCATTTCGAAATCGGCTTCCAAAACATATAAACCGGAATTAATTATTTCAGTTGTATAAATTAATGCATTCGCATAATCTGCTCTGTATAAATAAACTTTTGCCAACAATAATTTAGCTGCACCTCTTGTTGCCCTGCCGAGATCGGGTGCACTATATTCTGTTTTTTCGGGTAAATTACTGATAGCCTCCAAAAGATCAGGAATAATAATTTCATTATAAATTTCTATTTTTGGTGAACGCGGTAAACTAAATTCCGGTGTTGTGGAAACAACCTTTGGAACATCGCCGAAAGAGCGCACAAGGTTAAAATAAAATAATGCGCGAAGGAATTTAGCTTCTGCAATATATCTGCTTTTTAATGCTTCATCCATTTCAATTGGAGGCACTTTTTCGATCACAACATTTGCGCTTTTAATTGATTTGTACAATGCGCCGTAATACGGAAAAATATCTGCCGAAGTGGAAGTAAAAGTGTAATTTTCAAAAAGCTCCAAACGCGCAGCATCACCGGGATTGCTTCCTTTGCGTGCATCGTCGGAAAGAATATCGGTAATAGGAAAACCACCATACCAATAACTCCAATTATGCAAGGTGCCATATACTGCATTTACGGAAAGTAACGCATCAGCTTCTGTTTGCGGGAAAAGTGCTTCTGTTATCGATCCTTGTGGACTAATATTCAGAAAATCGTCGCCACAGGAAGTAAAGGTTAAAATACCCAAAGCTGTGCAGAGAATGATTAATTTTCGAATTGAATTATTTATAAAAATTTTCATATGTTGTAACATTAAAAATTAAAATTGATACCAAAAGAATAAACAGAGGTAATAGGATAAACACCAAGATCAATTCCTGAAGCCAGAGCATTGGAACTTGCAATTTCCGGTGTGTATCCGGAATATTCCGATAGCGTAAATAAATTAGTTCCCCGCAAATAAACACTCGCATTTGTAAGATGCAATTTTGTTAAAAAGGATTGTTTAAAATTGTAACTTAAAGTTGCACTGCGCAATCGAAAAAAGTCGCCGCTTTCAATAAAATAGGATGACGCTTCATAATTTGTTCCTCCGGCAGTTGCCCGTGGTTCTGTATCACTTGTGCCTTCCCCTGTCCATCTATCAATTAAATTTGATTCGAAATTATAAAGATCAGGTCTGACTGCTTTTTTACCATTATAAATTTCACTTCCCATTTGCCCATTAAAATCAAGAGAGAGATCAAATGCTCTGTATGCTACTTCCAAACTAAATCCATAAATTAAATCAGGAATATAAGAGCCGATAAATACACGATCTTTATCATCAATAATTCCATCGTTATTTTGATCAGCGAATATCAGATCTCCTTCTGTTTGCCCGGAAATATGTGCAGTGGAATTTACTTCATCTTCGGTTTGAAAAACACCAGTTACTTCGTAGCCATAAAAGGCACCCACAGGTTGTCCAACAACGGTTCTTGTAACTAACTGGCCATTGCCAAGAGCCCCGGAAGGAATAAATCCGCCCAATGCATTAGTGTCACCCAAACTGAGCACTTCGTTGTGTAAAGTTGAACCCAGAACGGATATTTTATAAAAAAGATCACCTCTGCGTTCATTCCAGCCAATATTCCATTCAAAACCCGAATTTAATACTTCTGCTGCATTATAGGTTACCGTTGTATAAGGCCCGTTTCCTAAGTGCCCGGGAGTTAAAAGGTCCACTAAAATTCCATCTGTTACTTTTCGGTAGTAGTCAAATTCGGATGTTAGTTTATTATCGAAAAAACCAAGTTCCAATCCTGCATCCGACTGAGTGGTATTTTCCCATTGCAGATCCGGATTTCCGGAAACACCATAGGTAGCACCTTGTGTAATATCTTCACCAATTCCAAAAACAGCATTAATATTATTATCCACCAAACTGTATTGCCTCGACCATGGAATTTTTTCATTTCCGATTATCCCCCAACTCGCTCTTAATTTAACGCGACTTATTTTTTTCACATCGGCCATGAATGCTTCATTTGCTAAATTCCAACCAAGTGCAAAAGATGGAAAATTTCCCCAACGGTTATTTATTCCGAATTTGGAAGAACCATCTCTGCGTATGGAAGCAGTAAATAAATAGGTATTGTTATAGGTATAATTTACTCTTCCTAAATAAGATGCCATAGCAGTAATTTCTCCGCGATTGGAAGCTGTTAAATATTCCGCTTCACCGGCGCTTATATACCATAGAGCAGAATCTTCGCCAATTAAATTTTGGATTCCGGCGCTTAATACTTCCAGCTTATTTCTTTGTGCTGTAATACCCGCCAAAGCATTAAAGGAATGTTTATTAAAAGTTTTTGAATAATTAAGTGTGTTTTCCCACAACCAATTTCCGGTTTGTTCAAATGCGACATTAAGATCGTTGAGTGCATTACTTTGACTCGGACTGATATAAAATTCCGGCGTGAAACTTTTATCTTTTTTAATAGATCCATCAAATCCGAAACTGCTTCTGTAAACAAAATTTTTTAGTAGGGTAATATCGGTGAATAAATTTCCAACTGCGCGAATCCGACTGGTGTATGAATTATTATATTCGATTGCTGCAAGTGGATTTCCAGCGCCGAATACCTCGGCAAAACTGCCATCAGCATTTAATGGAACTGAAGTGGGCCAAGCTCTGTAAGCCATTGCCACCGCTCCGGCTTCATTTTGTTTTTGATCGGGAGCAATGGTAATATTTGTTCCTATTTTAATATTTTTAGTTACAGTATATTTATTATTCGATTTCAGTGTTAATCTTTCATAAGAAGAATTATCTATGATGCCTGATTGAAGAAAATATCCTACCCCAAAATAATAATCATATTTGCCGGTTGAACCTCCAATGGATGCGTGATAACTTTGAAGAGGTGCATATGCATTAAATATTTCATTCTGCCAATCGGTATCGGCAACTTTATCTAAATTATTAAATGTGCCCGGATTAATTTCATTCACAACTTCGGCAAATTCCGGTCCCGATAAAAGATCTATTTTTTTTTGCAGATGTTGCACACTGAATTCGGAAGAAATATTTATTACAGCGGGAGTAGGTTTATTCTCCTCATATTTTATAGTGGAGGAACCATTTTTTGTGGTGACAATTATTACCCCGTTTGCGCCTCTTGATCCATAAATTGCAGTAGAGGATGCATCCTTTAATACTTCCATCGATTGAATATCGCTGCTATTCAAAAAAGAAATATCATCTAAAATAACTCCATCCACAACAAAAATAGGTGCTGAATTATTTAAAGTTCCCACTCCGCGAATACGGAGTATGGGTATTGACCCCGGCGCTCCGGATACACTTGCAACCTGCAGTCCTGCAATCTTTCCCTGTAAAGCCTGTTCAGCAGAAAAGGAAGGAATTTTTGTCAGGTCCTCCCCTCTTAAGGTAGAAACTGCACCTGTCATATCACTCTTTTTCTGAATTCCGTAACCGATAACCACTACTTCATCCAACAATTCCATTGCCTGTACTAATTCAATATCAATAACTGTGCGGCCGGAAACTGCAACGACCAAAGTTGTATAACCGATGTAGGAAACTTCCAGAGAATCCTGACTAGGCTGGAGGGTCAAACTATATTTGCCGTCAATATCCGTAATTGTTGCGTTCGTAGTTCCCTTGGCATACACTGTAGCTCCTATAAGTGTAGTAGCATCTGCTTTATCGTAAACTACACCAGTAATTGTTTGGGCATTTACCTGTATTACAGTGAGCAGGAAGGCAGTATAAAAAAGTAAATTTTTAAACATAGGTCGGATATTAGTGTAATATTTACAATAAGCATCAAACATAACAAAATTTTAGCGTTTATTTGAAAAAAATTGAACGCTAAAAAGTTTATAATTTAGTCTTAAGTAAATTTTCAGGCGTGGTAAGTTGATACCTCGCTGAATTTTTCAAGATAGGAAAGGTCCGTTAAATAATATTTCAGGGTCATAATCATCGATTTATTGGAAGTGAATACCTCCCTGCTGAAATTCAGGAGTGTTGCAAATTCCACATCCGATAAAGTATTTGTGAACTCATGCGAGTATAGCGTTTTCAAATTTTCGGAATATCTGTCCTGGGCTTCATTGAGTAATATAATTATGCACTCAAATAACTTTTTATTGTCGCTAAGAATTTCAGGCTCGAAATTCAACTGAAGATAAAAATTTTCCAACTCGTCACTTCGTTCCTTTACAAAATTGAATTTCATTTCGTTTGCAGAATTCCGGAGTTCCACAAGATCATCAAAAAGATCTTTGATGCACTTGGAAGAATACATTGCACTGCGCACACAAGCTATCAGATTATCAGTTTGATTGATCTGCTGTATATTTAATTTTTGTCCAATAAGCTTAATATAATAAGTCTGTATTTCTCCATATTGCTCTTTAATATGTTCATATTGTAAAATGTTAGATTTTTTGTCTAATTTTTGCAAGCCGGCGAGGGAATTAAATTCGGTATTTGAATTAATTACTTCCCCATTCAAACCAAATACTCGTAAATTAAACAACTTGCATTGGTAAATAAAAAAAGTTGTTTCCTTTTTCATCAGCTCGAGTGCCGCATCCGGAATATGAGGGTGTGTGCGTGTGAGATATCCTGAAACATGTTGATCATTATCCTTAAATAATTTTTCCAGAAATTTGGTGAAAATATTAATAAATGGCAAGAAAATAAATATACTCAATAAATTCATTCCCGTTTGAAAAGTAACTAGTCCCATCAGCGGATCTTTCACCGATAAATTTTCGGTAATAAACAAAGCGAGTGGTTTTAAAAAAGCAAAAGCGAGAATGGTTGTTACTAGATTATAAATGAGGTTGCCAATAGCGACCCGTTTTTTAACTGCAACACCATCCAAAGCTCCTAAAATGAGTTTTATAGAAGTGCCGACTTCTGATCCGATAACAATTGCAATTGCAGATTCGAATCCGATGAGTTGTTGATTTAAAATACTCAGTGTAATTGCAACTGTTGCGGAACTTGCCTGTGTAATAGTAGTAGCAACAAATCCCAAAATCAAAAAAACAAATAAACTGCTATCCGTAAAATTTTCGAAAAGATGCTGAATATCCTCTCCTTCCATCGATTCTTTTAGAAGTCCCAGCCCGATAAAAAGAAAACTGAACCCCATTAAAAAATGACAGATATTAGATAATTTCTGACGGCCACTGAAACTGAATAATAATAATCCTGCAACACCTGCTATTGGGTATGCAATGGATTCGATATCCATTTTAAATCCCAGTGTGGCAACTATCCATCCGGTAAGTGTAGTTCCTAAATTAGTTCCCATTATCACTGCAAAAGCATTGCGCATCGTGATAACTCCTGCACTCACAAAAGCAAGCACCATAAAATTTACAGCTGAACTGCTTTGTAAAATTGCTGTAACGATAGCCCCTCCAAAAATTGCCTTAAATGGATTACTGGTCTGCTTCTTCAAAAAAAGTTTGAAGGAGCGGCTCATCAAATTTTTGAGAGAATTTTCGAGCAATTGAATTCCAAAGAGGAAAATTCCGATACCACCGATTATTAGCCAGATGTTTAGACCCATTATGGTCCAAAACTAATCAGCAAATCGATTATTTTAAAAAATGAAAGCTTTGCTATTCTCTTCACAAATAATAACATTCCAGGTAAACTGCTTCATCTGCAATTATTTATCTTTACGCCAACTAACGTTAAAACAGCATGAATAGCTTTAATAAGATCAACAATATTACAGGATGGGCGGTATTTGCAATAGCCATTATTGTATATACCCTTACTATGGAGGCAACCGCTAGTTTTTGGGATTGCGGAGAGTTTATTGCCGCAACCTACAAGTTACAGGTAGTGCATCCACCCGGAGCACCGATCTTTTTAATGGTGGGCAGAATATTCACCCTTTTTGCCTCAAATCCTGAACAGGTGCCCGTTATGACCAATTTCTTTTCGGCTTTATCAACGGCATTTTCCATACTGTTCTGTTTTTGGATCATTACCCGTTTGGCTAAAAAAGTGGTTTCCGGTGCAAACAACCCAACCTCCTCCGAAATAGCTATCATTATGTTTTCTGGTATTATAGGCGCCACAGTTTGTCTTTTTTTAGACTCCATGTGGTTTTCGGCGGTAGAATCGGAGGTTTATGCACTTGCAACCTTCTTTTTTGTGATCATCTTCTGGTCTATTGTAAAATGGGAATCACATGCAGAGGACCCAAATTCTGACCGTTGGATATTATTTATGGCGCTGATGATGGGCTTGTCGATAGGGGTGCATTTACTTGCATTGCTTGTAATTCCGGCTATTTGTCTGATCTATTATTTCAAAAATTATAAATATTCCCCTAAAGGATTTTGGGCAACCATACTTATTGGTGTTGCACTTGTTGCATTTATCTTATATGGTATGCTCGATAAATTAATTGGAATAGGAGCAGCCTTCGACAGATTGTTTGTGAATGGATTTAACTTAGGATATGGTTCAGGTTTAATTTTCTACAGTGTAATAATTATTGGTGCAATAGTTTGGACCATTCGGTATTCGATAAAAAAAGGAAAACGTGTTTTATATATCACCATGATGTCGTTCTCCATGTTATTGATCGGTTTAACTTCTTATGCGATGGTGTTGATCAGAGCAAAGGCAGAACCTGTTATTAATATGAACGGAATAAATGATGTGCATAGCTTTTTATCTTATTTAAAACGCGAACAATACGGAAGTCGTGCATTATTTAAAGGCCCTTTGTGGACAGCACAACCTATTGAATATGAAAAAGGAAAAGCAAAATATGGTGTAGTAGAAGGAAAGGATGGTTATGTAATAGTATCACATGAATTTGAACCGCAATATGATATTCCGGCTGAATATTTAAACTCACCGAATTTAAGTGATAATGCAATTACCATTCAAAAGCGCAATAAACAGGTTTTATTTCCGAGAATGGGTTCCCTGGAAGATCGACATGCAAGTTTATATTATCAATATGCAGGTGTGCCGGAGGGACAGGAAGAAACATACATCCCAACTTTTGAAGATAATGCTGGATTCTTTTTTAACTATCAGTTAGGCCACATGTTCTGGCGATATTTTATGTGGAATTTTTCAGGGCGACAAAATGATGGTCAGGGAAATTTTTACGATGGCTATAAAGATGGAAACTGGATAACCGGTATTTCCGCAATTGATAAATCAAAAAATGAACAATTAGTAGATCTGCCTCCAAGTTTTACAAATTTGACTACACATAATACTTTTTACATGATACCATTTATTTTAGGGATAATGGGAATGGTGTATCAATTCAGAAAGGATAAAACAGGATTTATTGTTGTGCTTACATTATTTCTGTTCATGGGCTTCATGAATATAATTAATATGAATCAACCACCAACAGAGCCGCGTGAACGCGATTATGCGCAAATAGGTGCATTCTTTGCATTTGCAATTTGGGTGGGATTCAGCGTAGGTGCGATGGTTGATCTTGCAAAAAATTTCAAGAACAAAAAAACATTGCAGGAATATGTTTTGTATGCAACATTGATCTTATTGGCGATGTTTTTTACAGGACTCACCATGTATTCGTTTACTACTTTCTTAATGGTATTGGTGTATACTTTGGCAGTTATATTCGCCTTAGGGTTTATTGGTTCACTCATTTTTAATGCGACCAAAAAAGAATTTTCACTGGCATTGGTTGCATTTATCATTTGTTTATCGGGTCCTATTTTAATGGCGCAGCAAGGTTGGGACGATCACAATCGCTCCACCAGAACATTCGCGCGTGATATCGCAAGAAATTACTTGGAGTCTTGTCCGCCAAACGCAATATTATTCACACAGGGCGATAATGATACTTACCCGCTTTGGTATGCACAGGAAGTAGAGGGAATAAGAACAGATGTGCGCATTGTTAATTTAAGTTTGTTGGGTGTTGATTGGTATATAAACCAATTAAGGCACGCGACAAATAAAACACAACCGGTTCAGATGATTTTATCGTCGGATAAAATTTTGGGAGATAAACGCAATCAGATCGTTTCCAACGAAAAAAGCAGATACAAAAACAGCACAATGGAACTTTCTGAATTTGTGAAATTTATTGGTACTGATGATCCTAAATTACAGATTTACAGTGAGGGATTGGAAGATTATTTTAATTACATGCCAACACAAAGTTTAAGGATAACCATTGATCCGGAAATAATGAAACAAAATCAAATTGTTCCTGCTGCTTTAGCACAGGACCTGAAAAAGGAGTTGAACTTTAATGTAAAACGAAACACGTTATTAAAGAATGACCTGATGACACTTGATATTGTTGCAAGTAATATCAATACTCGACCTATCTGTTTTGCTATCAGTGTAACCGGCGACTCGCACCTCGGATTGGAAAAATATTTGATGCAGCGCAACATGGTATATCAATTAATGCCGGTGGAAATGGAGAATGAAAAATCGGTGATGGATGGATACAGAAAAAACATGAATACCGATATTCAATATGATCTGCTCGTAAATCAAAAAGAAAAATTCACTTATGGAGGAGTGGAGAAAGGCGAAAAGATGTATATCGATCCGAGTGGATATGGTTCAATTTTAACCACTAAATATTTAAACTATTTCGAGTTAGTAAAAAGTTTAAATGAAGAACGTTTATATCTGGAAGCACAGGCAAGACAAATGATGACCGATACTGTAAATGTGGAATACGATGAGGTTGGAAAAGAATTGATGAAAGAGAGTGCAGACAAAAAACAAAAGGCATTGGAAGTATTGGATATGATGATAACATTATTCCCTAATTCAAGTATTCCTTACGATTATAATATGGTGAATGTAGCACAGGTTTATCAACAGCTTGGAAATAATGCAAAGGCTTTAGAAATTATAAAAACAATGGAAACCAGTACTTTTGAGGAGTTGGAATATTTTTATAAAATGACCCAAAACGACAGATTTACTGCAGACATGTTTGAACAAGACAAATATCAGGCGGAAACTTGTATCTATTTTTCAACCGAACTTGCAAGAAAAGCAGGTGATGCTGAATATGCAGACGCTTTAGATGCGAAATGGGAAAATTTAAGATTAAAATACGGAATATTAGCTCCAAATGAGAGAAACAGGAACTCGAAATAACCGCAAAAAGTTCGATAACCTTGTATTTGGCAGGCAGCCGGTATTGGAATTATTAAGCAGCGAAAAAACAGTAGATAAAATATTATTACAAAAATCGGCACTCGGTGATGTAATACCATTTATCAAATCAAAAGCTGCCGAAAAAGAAATACCGCTGCAATATGTTCCGGTAGAAAAATTAAATGCATTAACAGGAGGCAATCACCAGGGGGTGATTGCCTTTATTGCTGCAATAGAATTTCAAAGTATAGAAAATATCCTCCCTTTTATTATTGAAAAAGGCGAAACTCCGCTCCTGTTAATTTTAGATGGAATTACAGATGTGCGTAATTTTGGTGCAATTGCCAGAACTGCTTATGCCAGTGGTGTGCACGCAATTATTATTTCCATTAACAGCGCTGCTCCGGTAAATGAAGATGCAATTAAAACATCTGCAGGTGCTTTAACAAAAATTCCAATTTGCCGTGAAAAAAGTTTAACGCAAACATTGGAATATTTGCAACTAAACGGTTTACAATTAATTGGCACCGATGGCAAGGCAACCAAATTTATATACGAAATTGACCTCACAATTCCAACCGCAATAATAATGGGTGCCGAGGATACGGGAATTAGTTATAATGTACGAAAACATCTCACTTCTACAACAAAACTTCCTATCATTAATGATTTCGATTCTTATAATGTTTCTGTTGCAGCCGGAATGGTTTTGTATGAAGTTATGAAACAGAGGAAGGGATGAAGGGGTTAAAGTTGTTGAAATTGTTTGAATGCAAAGGCAGTGTCTTCACTCCAATTAAATAAATATACAGTAAGACGCTTCCGATCCCATTTCAGAGGATGCAAAGGCAGTGTCTTCACACAATTAAAATAAACTAGCCGTGAGACGCTGCCGATCCCATTTCAGCAGCGTCTCACCATTCTGCTTGAATTGG
>CAZXBG010000091.1:0-11101 GCA_964638865.1 uncultured Chitinophagales bacterium
ATAAAAATAGGTTTGGTGCAATTTTTTTTCTCCACAATACCTTGGCATGCAGGTTTGTGGCCCCAAATTAATTTCCTTCCTTGATCAATTTTTTAACAGTAATTCCATTCTCCGTTTTTGCAGTTAAAAAATACATTCCGTTTTGCAGATCGGAAATGTCAATTAGGGTGTTATTTTGAGATAAGTAAATGATCGGGTTTACCAATTTTCCCTGTATATCAGTTATGAAAAATAAAGTGGGTGTTTTAATTCCACTTATTGTAAAAATGTTTTTTGCAGGATTCGGAAATATTTTAAATTGGTCGGAAACATAATTATTAATTGCTATAGTTACAGTATCCTTTTCTCCTTTTGGAAAAATAAATTGTTGTGTGATAGGAATATGGTCGGATGAATAATGCAATGCATTAGCAACATCTACTGTCACCGATGTATTTGGTAAACTATTAATGGAGTCGTTAAAATGATTGCCGTCATTTCCAATTGCTTTTAAACTACCAACGAGACATTCCATTCCGCCGGAAGCATTAATACCTTTTGAATATAACATCATATCAAAACGGTCATCCATTCCTCCGGTGGCACCACCTCCAAAGGATCGCACTCTGGGACTCTGTGTGTGATATGGTGCATTTATACTATTGTTCCAGGTGGAGGTAAGCACATCTTGCAGTGGGTCAACCACAAAACCATTGGTGGAGCTGTCGAGCAAAGCGATATAGGCATCTTCATATTCTCCGTAGATATTGAAATCCCCACTTATAATAAAATTTGCACTATCGGGTAACAGACCGGTTGCTTTGCGTAAACTGTCAACTTCCTGCGCTCTCAATATTTCATTTTCGCCTCCTGAACTTGCTTTTAAATGCAGAGAATAAATATAAAATATTTCATCGGATGATTTGTGAATTAATTTAAATTGGTTGATGTCTCTTAGCTCTGTTTTTATGGGCGTATTGGATATAAAATCAAATTTATCTTTCCTGTAATAAATTCCATTATCCGTATCGTAACTATTAATAAAGGTTCCCATTGCGTAATTAGTATCAATTTTTAATATTACGCTGTCAAGTAATCTATTGGCACCTGATAATTCGATCAATTCCTGCACTACTAAAATATCAGGATGAATACTTTCAATAACCGTGATCAGAAAATTCTCCTTATTATTTCCGGTATTGTCGAAATTCAATACATTATACGACATAAAAGTACAGGTATCCTGTGCCCACAGTGCAGAACAAGAAAAACACATAAACATCAATACACATCCTCCCCTTTTAAACATATAGTATTTCTTTAAATTATCAACAATTAAACAGTGTTACAAGGTTTCGAAATAATTAAAAGTATAAACGAAACCCATAAGTATGAAATTTTATTATTTTGTTCTTACAAATGGTATGCTGGTTGCGATATGTTTCTGTTCCAGCACCATCATATAATTTCCGGCAGGTAAGGTTTCAATATTAATTCTAAACGCACTTGAAAGCGGTTCGATATTTTGGTGTAGTAATAACTGACCTTGTAAAGTATAAATAGAAATGCCTGAAAATGTATCCTCAACTGACGTTTCAATATTCAAAATATCATACGCAGGATTTGGGAATAAAATAATTTTAGGATCACCATTTAATTCGTCAATTGCAGTTGTTACCTGATAAGAACCAGCCTCAATATCTGCACCACAATCGTTGGTTACTACTAAAGTAACATCCCAAGTATTGGCGTAAGGATATTCATGCCATGGATTTAATTCATAAGAAACTGCACCATCACCAAAGTCCCAATAGGTGGTTATTACATCTGTTGAAGTATTCGTAAAGCCGAGTGTGAGTAGACCAATTGCTTCCGTTATAAATGCTGCAATCGGAAGGGGCGTAATGGTAAGTATAATGGTATCGCTATTCGCGCACCCTGTCATCGGGTTCGTAACATCAACATAATATGTTCCGCTTTCAGTAACAAATAAAGTTTGTGAAGCTGCACCGGTGTTCCATAAATATTCAGCACCAATATTTTCAGCATCAAGCATTAGTCCTTCACAAACAACTCCATTATCACCCAAATTAATCAACGGTAAAGGATTAACTATAACTTCCGAAGTATCAGAAGTATAACAAGCAATATTAGAATAATAAACAACCCAATAATTTCCGGTTTCTTCTACAATAATTAACTGTGTAGTTTCACCAGTGCTCCAAATATAATTTTCTGCTCCCGGACCTGCATCGAGTATTACAGTTGAACCAACACATACGGCAGCATCTGCAAGTTCAACAACAGGAGGAGTAACAAAATTTATTGTTTCCGTCACAATTACATCGCAAGGAGTAACTGCAAATCTCCATCCTTTTTCTTCCATAGAAAATGGATTTTGATTGTATAACTCATCAGTAACATAAGCAATTGTGCCATCTATATTTTCAATTCCCTGAGTAATATCTCCGCCATCATCCTGAATATCGGTAACATGAAAATCAATTGCATTAGATGTTTCATATAATACGATCTGTCCTGAAATTGATCCGCCACCGCCGTAATGGCTAACCTCATCATAATCAACAATAAAACGGCGAAAGGGTGCTGTCCCTTGTATTTCATATCTGATATCTCCGGCATCACCGGGATTCAGATCTGTCCAACACAATGCAATGATATTATTTGGATAAGTTGGATTTGGAAAATGTTGAACAGTATAAGAATTGGAACCTGCGCTGAATCCTATTAAACCATTAGAGGATACAAAAAGTTGGTCATATACGTTTCCAAAAAAAGTAAAATCGAATCCAATATCAATATTGTCGATAAACGCATCATCACCAAGTATCAAATCTTCCGGTGATATCAAAAAATAGGGAGCAAAAGGAATTTCTGTAACAGTATATTCTGCTTCGGTTACAAATGTGTAAGTTACATCTGTGCTAGTTCCAACACCCCCCAATAAAGAAGGATCTAATTCTCCGGTGAGTTCATCAATAATTCCCTCGCCGCTCCAAATTCCGCCTCCTGCAATAGGACTTGGAAAAATAGTAACTCCTGCATAACAAATATTTTCCGGGAAACCGGTAGTCATATAAGTGGAAGTATTTATTACGATAGTACTATTTGTATCATTAGCCGCGAATTCATCAATACCATAGGTAACCCAACTTATGATCTCGTGAGATCCTTCAGCGGAAAGATCTCCACCCGCATCAAAATTATAAGTATAGGTATTTCCGGCAGGCAAGGTTCCGCCTACGGGTTCCGTAACCGTAATTCCGCCATCAATGGAGAAACTCACGGAAAAACCACTTGCATTTTCGGTTCCAAAGTTTTTAATAGTAACGGATATTGGTTCCGCAACTGCAAGATCGCAGGCATCCGGAATGTCGGTGACACTTAAAATAGCGAGGTCGTTCTCTAATCCCAGGATATTAAGTGAATAATCTTCTGCTTCGCCATAAGTTTCTGTGTCACAGGCATCAAATTCAAGTCCAGAGTAAACACATCTTATTCTTAATCGTGTTGATCCGGGTAATGCAGAAAGAGGGACAGTAAAAGAAACCACTTCATTATCACCAGCTGCCATGGCAAATCCAGTAAAAATCTCCTCATCAGATGCGAAAGTAAAATCCTGGTCGTAGTCTATCCAAGCTCGATACGACTCTCCGAAATCCGGCGTATTAACAATGTGTATTTCGTAAGTTCCGCCAACAACAAGTTCAGTAAAAAGTGCTGTAAAATCGGAATATCCGCTACCGTCGCCTCCACCGGACGCCAGATTGCTAATGGTATTTAATTCAAAACCATCTATGTAATCATTATCAGTTGTTCCTGCAGTAAAGTCAGGTGCGCAATATTGGGGGTACGAAATTCTTGCTGTTAAAGCAAATATCAATAGAAACCAACTTACTTTTTTCAAATGTGTGTGATAAATAAAGGTGAAACTATTTATTCATTGTCTCCATATACATAAGCATTTTGGGAGAGCGTTTTGCAAAATAATCGTTCCATCTTATAGCATCCCACATATTACCGGCACTATCTCTCAATGGAAGCACCTGCATGCTGATCTTCTTTTCTGCAAAGTTTCCGGTCATGATAATATTATTATCACTGAAATTTGTGCAGAATTGAGTCATAACATCCTGACTAACAAAATTCATAGAAGTTGCATCCAATATGTACCATTCGACAAGCGGAAGGTCAACAGGAAGGGTGATAACCAATTGGTCGTTAATAGCAGCTTTGGATGGATCAGCGGCTGTTGCAGCAGCTTTTACAGAAAATATCCCAACAGTAAGGAGGAGGACAGAAGTAATTACTTTTTTCATTTTTTTACGTTTTGTTGGTTTAAAGATAACCGTATTTTTCAACTTTTAAAATAAAAATGGTGCAGAATTGGTGCATTTTCAGTTTGTCCGACAGGTTTACGCTACTTTGGAGCTTAGGTCAGGTCTCAAAATCCTTTTTTATGGAGAAAAAACAATCAATGAATTAATATTTAAAGGAGACCTGTAGTTTTATTTTAGGAGAATAAAACTTGTGGAGGCAAATGTATTTATACCTGTTAAAGTAACCAGATAGATACCGGATGTTTTTATATTTTGGAGAAATATTGTTTCCTTGTTAGAATATAATTTCTGCGTGAACACCAGTGACCCTGTGGAGGAATATATCTTTAATTCAGCTCCTAGATAATTTTCTGTTGTTTGAATATGTAAAAGTTCGGATGCGGGATTTGGAAATAAAAACAGGGTATTATTTTCATTCGGATCGGCTATTGCGGTACCCATATCTTTTTCAAATATCATTAATCCTCCTCTTACATTTCCGCAAACAAAATCCATAGAACCATCGTTATTAATATCCGCTCCCTGTATGGTAGAATAAAATCCCGAATTATTTGTAAGATATGCTGTATCAGCAAGAAAAAATTCTCCTTCCGGTGCGATTTCAAGTTCATTAAATTCGAAAACAAAACCGCTTTGTGATCCAACCAATAAATAAAGAGAATCATTTTGATTGCGGTATAAAAATGGCATACTGTAGCCGGTAATAAATCCGGATTTACGCACATCAACTCCACCCCAGATATCATTTTCCAAAGTAAATAGAGGTTCAGTTGCTGTTCCGGTATTGCGATAATAATTCAGGTTGCCATTTTGTTCTCCTGATATCATATCTAAAAGTGCATCACCATCAATGTCAATTAAAAAAGGAGAGGAAAATGCACCTACGTCTATTGCCTGATATGGATAAACAATAGGTTCAAAAGTTGCTTCCCCTGTTGGTCCGGAAAGATTTTCGAGATAGAGTATCATACCATCACTTATTCCGCATAACATATCCTCATCACCGTCGTTATCAATATCAGCAAAAGCGGGAGCAAGGTGATTAAAATTATATTGGGCTAAATTCCCGAAATCTCTTGTAATTAATTCATAAGCCGGAGAAGTGGCAGTTCCGATATTTTTATACAACCACAATCCCCGAAAAAATATATAATCCTTACCATAGGTATTTCCAACACCCAAAACTATATCTAATAAATTATCATTATTATAATCGAAAAATACGGGTTTGGAATATCCTCCTGCATCCACCATTTGATTGATGAGAAAAGTGTCTGTTTTAAAAACAAAATCGAAAGTATCGTTCGTATTTAAATTTTCATACAACCAAACATGCTGGGTATTTAAACCAAGCATATCATCATTTGTAGTTGCGAGCAGATCTTCATCTCCATCATTATCTGCATCAATTAAAAATGCTGCAGGAAATGTGGCCATATCAAATTGCACTGTGTTTTTTGGGAAGGTAGAATCCTTATCATCCATTTCTGCGTATTCAGCAGAACCTCCGTTTCTGTAATACACGAGATTATTGCAGGAATTATCACCAAGCACCGCATCTGCATCGCCATCGCCATTCTTATCAAAGGTTACTATGGTTGAGCCGATATGCATTCTCATTGCACTTGCATCCTCCAATGCTCCCTTACAACTTACGTGTAAAGTTCCACCTCCACAGGAAAAACCTTCATACATTTCTCCCCAACAATATTCCTCCACATCATAAATTAAACTATCGCAGGCATAACCTGATTCCACAGAAATGTTTTTATAAAATCGGATCGTAGAGTTGGAAACAGAAAACGATAAAATATCCATATCACCATCGTTGTCAATATCATCTATAGATGGTATATCTGTTCTGCTGGTATATAATGCAATTTCACCACCGGTATCGTCTGTATATTTTAAGGTTTCTTTAGCAAGTTCGAAGGATAGTACTCCTGCTGAAATTATGCCGGTATATACTTTAGTTGAACCGATAAAATAGGTGAAAATATCTGGAATGTTATCACAATTATAATCTCGCAATAAAACCCAATCTTCCATGTGCGGGAATAAAGTATTGTATTCAGGTGCATAGGTATAACTTCCCGCACCGTTGTTGATCATGCAGAAATAGTTCCAGCCACCACGGTCGTAAACAAACAGATCTTGTTTGCCATCGTTATTAAGATCTATTTCTGAAAATTGCGCTGCACTTAATCCACCGGTCAGTGGTGCTTCTATACTTTCTCCCCATTGCGTGAAAGGAATATTATTTATAGGAATGTATTGGGCAAAAATATTTGCTGTAAAGAAAATGGTAAAACAGAAGAGGAGATTAAATTTCATTTTCAGCGTTTAATAAATTTACCGGTAAATATAGTTTTGTGATCATAGCCCGTAAATTCTACAAAATATATTCCCGGAACAAGGTTATTTACATTGCATGTTAATTTATTTGTTCCCGTTGCAAAGGTTTCCGTTCTTACAATTCGACCATCGATAGCATATATATTAACAGTTATATTTTCCAAATCCGGACCTTCGAATGTAATGACATTTTCTGTTGGGTTTGGATACATTAAATAATCTGAATTTGTAACACTTGCATCTAAAACAGATATTGAATTTTCATCGCGATACATAGAAATACCTCCGCGTTGATTTCCGGTAATTAATTCCGGAAGTCCATCCGCATTTAAGTCATGCAATTGCACACTGCTGAAAGCACCTTCATCTAAATTATTAAATGTAGCAGTAATTTTTGTAAATGCACCTGTAAAATCTGCTGTTGGTTCGTATAAATAAATTGTTCCTGCCTCACAGCCTACGTATAATTCGTAGGAATCTGTATTTGTTTTAAGTAGAAAAGGAATAGCGTGTCCGGTTAATACGCCAAGAGATCGCACATCCACATTTCCCCAAAATTCATTTTGCAAAGTAAATATCGGAGCTGCTGCAGTCCCGGTATTTTCATAATAATTGAGGTTGCCATTTTTTTCTCCAATGATCAGATCAGGCAGGTCATCTCCGGTAATATCGATTAATTGCGGAGCAGCGTTTGCGCCGGGGTCTATACCCTGATAATTTGGTGTAAATAAAATAAATTGCGCCGGTCCTTCGGGTGGACCGATATTTTTAAACAAATGCACAAAGCCATCGCTTTCACCCAGTAACATATCTGCGTCGTCATCATTATCAAGATCAGCGAATGTTGGGACAAGTGAAGTGAAATTAAATGCTGAAATTCCGGCAAGATCGCGTGAAATTAATGTAAATTCGGGTTCTGATGATGTTCCGGTGTTTTCATACAATGCAAGTTTGCCAACATTATCACCACTTTCAAAATAGCCATAGTTTCCAATGATGAGGTCGTGGAGTCCGTCATAATTGTAATCGAAAAATACAGGATATGCGCCTTCTCCGAGGTCCACCATATCACTTACAAACAGGGAGTCGTTTTCAAAATCGAATTCGTAAGTATTATCATTGGAAACATTTTTATAAAACGCAACATTTGTTAAATTTTCTGCGAGGTTGATATTATTTGGGGATACTAACATATCTTTTTTGTTGTCGTTATTAATATCTATTAAAAACGGAGCAGGAAATATCGGAACTTCGTAGGAGAAATCATATTCCGGAAATGTGGTATCCTGATCTGTAATAAGTGCAATATCCTTATCTCCGCCATTTGTCAATTTATTTAAATTGCCGAATGCAAGATCGCCCAAAACAATATCCATGTCGTTGTCGGCATCTTCATCAAATATCATAAACGTTGAACCGGCATGCACTCCATCAGTAGTTTTAGAAACTCCTTTACAATCGTAATCCAATTCAACGGCTTTAGTTAATCCGCTTTCATAAAAATTTCCCCAACAGGAATTAATATGTTCAAAGGCTAATGTTCCGCAGGGAAGTCCATCTTCCACCTGGTTATTGATATAATGATCAACAATTCCACCAACCGGATTAAAGGTTAATACATCTATATCTCCATCAAAATCAACATCTGCAAATCCCGGAATATCAATATATCCAACTATCATATCAAAAAAGAAACCTGCTTCGGTAAATTGTAATTTTGCGATATCTTCGGTAAACGTAATTGTAAATCCATCATAGGTTGCTAAGAAAGTTTTAACACCACCATCGAAACCTGTTATGATATCTTCTAAACCATCACAATTATAATCGACCAGAATTGCCCAATCAGAAAGGGAAGGAAAATTTTGTTGATATTGTTGCCAATAAAAATAGTTTATTTCATCCGCTGATCCTTCATTTATTAGTAGCAGTGATTTATTTCCGGTGCGATCAAAAATATAAATATCTTTTACTGCATCCTGATTAATATCAATAGCAGAAAATTGCGGATTATTTAAACCACCAACAAAAGGAAATTTGAGTGTATTTCCAAACTGGTTTACTTTAATACTATAATCGAAAATATAATTTTGCGCCTGCATGTTTTGTAGCAATCCGGCAATAAAAATAAATAGAAGTATCCCGTCCTTTTTCTTCATAATTTGAATATCCATAAAGATACAAACGAAATAACATTTGGAAACCACATTTTGTTAAAATTACGTAAATATGATAAGGCATTTGCGAAATTGGCATGAAATTGTATTTATGTAATACCAGTTAATGCAACATCTATTATTTATAACAATTAAAAAAGCGAGCTATGAAAGCGAAAAATGTGCAACGAATCGTATGCGCAGAGGGCTCGCAATCTTTTGGGCCCGGACGCGTAACATCTAAACCTGAACCTGGTGAACTGGGCAGGCAACGTGAAATTATTATTATTCAAAAACCTGCACCGGCAGTTCTTATTACGCAATAAATATTTTCAGAAAGGATATCCGATAGCAATATTGAGCGCTACTTTTTTAGCGGGAATTTCAAAATCCAAATCGTGGTAATAGGTTTTGTATTCCTCTGCAAAGGGACCGTCCAAAGCAGGGTCATAAAGCGGATAGGCAGCGTCCAGTCTTATTATAAAAAGTGCAAGGTCTAAACGCAAACCAATACCCGGACCTACAGCCAAAAGTTTGAAAAAATTTGGTTGTGCAATTTCCGCATGCGGACGGAAAGGATCCTTTTTTAAGGTGAAGGTATTTCCAACATCACAAAATACTGCGCCTTCCAAAATATTAATGATATCGAAACGGTATTCCAAGTTAAATTCGATTTTGATATCTGCAACCTGGTCTATTCGGCTAAAGTTGGAAGTGTCGTAGGCTACATATGCACCCGGACCGAGTTTACGCACGGTGAAGGCTCTTATGCTGTATGCACCACCTGTAAAAAATTGTTTTACATAGGGTATTACTTCTGTATTCACAAAGGAAGAATCAGTAGTTTTAAATGGAATTGCAATTCCTGCATTTGTTCTGGCAACGATTTTATTTTTTGTATTCAGATTTAAATAAACCCGATAATCACCATCTACTTTGATAAAGTCAGAAAAAGGAGTATTTATTTCACCGGATGCCCTTAAATATTGATCCCATCGGTGAAAGGAGGGTTTTTGTGTATTTAATAAAAATGTATAACCATAACCAACAATTACAACTTCTTCAAAACTCTGTTTTAATAGCGGATTTAAGTTTAATTCATTTTTAAATTCCTCGGATATTTCCGGTACTCTTACAATATTAATAGTAGGTATTGGTGCTTTAACAATGTGCTGTTTATTAGCACGATCTTTTTTTGAATTTTCATAAATAGAAAATGAATATTCAAAAGCCGTATTAAATAATGTAAAATCATTTACCTGTGCAATATAATTGAAATTCAGGTTGATATCAGTTTTAGGAAAATACCTTTTCGGTACATTAAACGGAGAAGGCCATAAAAAGGTTGGAATCCGCAAACCTACACCTGCATTTAATTCTGAGGTATTGATAAATGCTTCTCCTCCACCTAATTGTGTTTCAATACCCCCTTTTAAATTAATTTTAAATTGATCGAGGTTATGGAATAGATTTTTGTGGGTATAACTTAAATTTAATGAATTTCCCAGTAAATAATCCGCAGTTGTGCTTGCATTTAATTCATAGGATACTCCTTTAGCAGGAAGCGGATCAAGTTTTATTAAAAGGTCTATATATTGTAAATAGGAGGTGGAATCCCAATTTTCCAATACTTGAACAGTAACATATTTATACATTCCCAGAGTGCTAAAAGAAGCAACGGTTCGTTGGATCAGCGAATCGGAATAATTATTTTCAGGGTTTAAGAAAATATTGTTGGCTATAGATTTTGGTTTATAATTATCTTTTGAATTTATGAGATAATAATCTGTGCGCAATTTTTTCTGAACAACCCTTTTAATTTTTCCATTTTTGCTCACTTCAAATTGTTTATCGGAGGCGTTATCGTGTTCTAAAAAATACCGGAATAAAGCATCATCGCTGATCTCCTTTATTTCCCGCTTTTTCACCATAAGCATTGCAGCGGTATCGGAAGCGGTTTTAATATATCGGTCCAATACTTTTTGCTGGCTTTCCCTTTTAACATTAGCGCTATCAGAATAGTGAATTGCATAATCGGGTACCGTTCCCTCAATAAAATCGGTTTCTGAGTTTGGATATACATAAATATTTTTAATCCTGAATGGATGATGTACGGTATCGTTCACAGGATTACTTATTTTAACAAAAACGTCGAGGGAGTCGTTTCCGGAGGTGCTATCCACTTCGAAATAAACATATTCTTTTTGAAATTTATAATATCCTACGTTGCGCAAATTATCACTTAATCGC
>CAZXBG010000091.1:11201-12472 GCA_964638865.1 uncultured Chitinophagales bacterium
TTGGTATCGTGTGTTTCCTGAAATTTTATGTAGTGGTCGATACCGGTATCGCCTAGCATGTATAAAGAGGTTTTCAGCGGGAAAATCCGGAACAATTCATCATTTTTTTCAAGTTTACTCAGATCGATTAGTGCATCTTCAAGTTTATCGGGATCAATATCTCCGATTATAGAATCGGTGTAAGTGATAGTGGTTTTGTCGTAGAGATATTCATTAGTTTTGAGATATTTAGTAGCATTGCATCCTGTAATAATAGGAATGGCGCAAAGGAAAACAGCTACTAACTGATAAAATGATCTTCTATGTTGACGAAAGCCCGTATTAAACATTTACAAAACTTAAAACTTAAAAAGTATCGGCAAAATTATACCGAATTTGTTATAGAAGGAGATAAATTAATCACCGAGGCATTGGTGGAGAATGCTGATATTCTACTTTTAGCAGCAACAAAAACCTGGATTGGAGAGCATAAACATAAAATTCCAAAACATATTGCTGTGGAAGAAGTGAGTGAAAAGGAAATGGAAAAAATATCCTCCTTTAAAACGCCACAAGCCGTTATAGCATTGATTGAAATTCCAAAACAGGATATTAAAAAAAGCCTGAAAAAGGAAGATTGGATACTTGTTTTGGATGGCATTCAAGACCCCGGAAATATGGGTACCATTATCCGTTCGGCTGATTGGTTTGGAGTGCACACAATTGTTTGCAGTGACGATTGTGTGGAGTTATATAACCCGAAAGTAATTCAGGCAACCATGGGTTCCTTGTTCAGAGTGGAGATTTATTACTTGAACATTGGGGAATTTCTTCAACAGTCCCACAAAATAAAATATGCAGCTACACTAAATGGGGAAAATATTTTCCAGATAAACTTCGAAATACCCGGAATTCTGGTAATTGGGAGTGAATCACACGGAATTCGTCCTGAAGTCTTAAAACACTGCACAACTGAGGTATCTATTCCAGCCTATGGCAAAGCGGAAAGCCTGAATGCCGCTGTTGCCACTTCTATTCTGCTCAGTCGAATTAGAGGGTAGGGGAGAGGGATGTTTATCTTGAGTCGAGAATCGGGACAAGGGAAATTAAAGGATTGGATTCGTGAGATGGATATTAGTTCTTAGCCTTCCTGCCGACAACGTCAGCGTAAGACAGATTCTGGGTTCTGAATTCTGAGTTCTGGGTTAACGACTGCCTGCGATTGTGACTGCGACTTTTCAAGCTTACTAACCGATTGATGTTCATTATTTTTTGATTATTATTCATCATTC
>CAZXBG010000091.1:12572-17422 GCA_964638865.1 uncultured Chitinophagales bacterium
ATTATACTTTGCCTTTCCCCGTGCCGGTTTTGAACTTCCTTAGCGCTGATATATATTTGGATCCACTCCTTCTCTTTTTGGAGTATTGTCGGGCGGGGCATCAAGTGTTTGATCGAACACTTTTTCTTTGAAATGCCACATGCCTTTTTTGAAGTAAAAGCCTACATAGGTGCCATCGGGTATATAGGTGAAGTAAATGCCTTCCGACATTGGGTTTTCTGGTCTGAGGTAGCTAATTACGATCATCTCAAGTTTTTCATCATAATTTACGTTTGGAGATGCATCTTCCTTGTATTCCACAACTATTCTCGTTTTAGGGTCGGGATTATCTTTTAACAAAAACATAGGTGAACCAAAAACAGGGGAATCAAACTGGTCGAATGTTAAAACGTCCACTATTTTCTTATTACTCCATTTATCATTTCCATCCCAACCGAAGAGTAAATAGTAATCCTGTTTTTTATATTGTTGTTTTACGATATTAAAATAGATGCAACCATACCAGCTGTTGGCGGTCAATACAGTATCCTGTTCATTTCCAATAAATAAACTCATGTCGATGAGTGGATACATTTTTAATTCGCCCGAATTCATCTGTATGGTTCCATAATAACGGTACGATTGATCCTTCATGGTTAATTGCCAGGTGATTATGCGAAAATTATTATCGGAAGGTGTAACAATAGAAATAGTTTTGAGCGAATCGAAAGGATAGAGGTATGAATTTTCAATTTTGAGAGCTTGAACTAATCTCTTTAAAAATTGAATACAGGCAACTTCTCTGATCTCCCAGTTTCTGCTTTGCACCGCAGAATCGCCGAGAAACTGCAGCGTGTCTTCATATTGCTGCAATTTCAAATAGTTTTCCGGTGATATTTCGGATGCATTTTGTGCAGATAAAACAGATGCTGAACAAACTAAAATTGCAAAAATGATTTTTCTCATTGAGGTTAAGTTGGCTGAAACGGATGCTGATGATTAAATTAAAATGCCTGAGCACAAAACTCAGGCATATAAATGATATTTAAAGTAAAATTATTGTGTGGGAGGATGTGAATATTCTTGTTATTGCTGCGTTTCTGTATATCCCCCCAAACTTTTCTACATTCTTTCTAACACAATCGCACTTGCACCACCACCGCCGTTACAAATTCCGGCACATCCGTATTTTGCATTATTATTTTGTAAAGCGCTCAGTAAGGTAATGGTGATACGCGCTCCCGAACTTCCAACCGGGTGACCTATGGATACTCCACCACCGTAAATATTGGTTCTGTCGTGTCGAATTCCGAGGTCTTTCATATTTGCAAGTGCAACAACTGCAAAGGCTTCGTTGATCTCAAAATAATCGATATCGCTAATTTCCAGACCTGCATTTTTGATTGCTTTCGGCATTGCTTTCGCGGGTGTGGTGGTAAACCATTCCGGAGCTTGTTGAGCATCGGCAAAACCAATAATTTTTGCAAGGGGTTTAATACCCATTTCTTCCGCTTTTTCTCTGCTCATTAACACTACTGCTGAGGCGCCATCATTGATATTACTCGCATTTGCTGCAGTTATAGTTCCATCTTTTTCAAAAGCAGGAGATAAGGTTGGAATACGATCCATTTTCACCTTCGTAAAATCTTCGTCCTCCCGAACAATAATGGGTTCTCCTTTTTTTTGAGGAATAACCACCGGAACCACTTCATTTGCAAAATATCCGTTTTTCCAGGCTTCTGCGGCGCGACGATAACTTTCAATGGCATAATTATCCTGATCTTCTCTTGAAAATTTATATTCCCTGGCGCAGGTTTCACCGCAACTTCCCATGTGTTTGTTGCCATAAGGATCCCACAAACCGTCTTTTATAACGCCGTCGGTAACTTCCTTGTTTCCCATTTTTGCTCCCCAACGCTCGCTGGCAAGGTAATAGGGAACATTGCTCATGCTTTCCATTCCTCCTGCAACCACAATGTCGTTGGTTCCAAGCATAATAGATTGTGCTCCGAGCATGATGGCTTTCATTCCGGAAGCGCACACTTTATTAATTGTTGTAGATGGGGTACTATCGGGAATGCCCGCTGCAAGCATTGCCTGTGTAACGGGAGCCTGACCGATGTTTGCGGACAACACATTGCCCATATACACTTCCTGCACGTCGGAAAACTGAATTCCGGAGCGTTCAACGGCGGCTTTTATAACATGGGCACCCAGTTGTGGCGCTGTTAACGATGCTAAAGCTCCCCCAAAACTCCCGATTGGCGTTCGGGCAACGGCTACTATATATACTTCTTTCATATTGTCTTTTGATAATTAATGAGTTAGCGCAAAATTAAGTTTCAAAAAGGAAATTTTTTTGATGATGGAGTGTTGACAGTATTTCGCAGCAAGGCTGTGCCGTCATGACGCAGGGTTGGCATGCTATATTTATTTTATGGAATGCCGAACCCTGCTGGGAATTCGAAGTAAAGATATTCTTCTCATAAATTCCATTTCTTGTTTCTGATTCGTAATCAATTTTCCGGTTGCGGCATCCTTGGTGTACTTTTTATTTCATTTTTATTAAAGTACAATTTTTTAGTTAATAATCCATTTGTATCGTAATAATTCCAAATAAGATCTTTTGTCCAGCAATATCCATATTCATTATCTCGATATATGAGCCGATAATAACCTTGTTCTTTTATTTGGGTATAGGAACTGTCATAATAAGTTTCATAATAGACTAGGTCTGACTGTTGAGAAACAGTAAAAATTAATTTATTGCCTGCGTTATGCGAGCAATCACATGCATATTCTTCTAATTTGTCATTAATTCCGATTTTATCTAAATGACCTAAGGCAGTTGAACCTCCATTGGTTATCCCTGAATCAACCTGAATTTGATGTTCCATCCTGATGAGATCCTGACCAAATATTTGATTGGAGATTAATAAAACGAATGCTAAAAGAAGAAGTGCATGTACTTTCATTTTTTTATATTTTTTAAGTTTATTTATATTTTTACCTAAATTAGGCTAATCAAAATATGGATTATAAGTGATCCTTGTAATTTTTCTGTCAGCTTGATAAATATCAAAATAGGATTCTGATTCGGAATCGCTAATTCTAATTTGTCCACAATTGATACCGGGTTTGATATCCGGGTGTATAGTACCAACGTGATTACCAATGGCAAGTTGCTGTTTTAATAATTTAACTCTATCTGTCCTGATATCTGCGCTTAAAATGAAGGAATTAGAAATGTTACTCAAGAATGTAAATTTGTCGCCATTTACATAATCGGTAAAGATAGAATCTGTGATCGTCGCATCATGTGTATTCTCAGTATATGATACAGTTATACTATCCAAATTTGCGTTAGATCTTAATATATCTGCGGTAATAATTTTATTAAACGGATAAGTATTATCCATTAAATTAGTATAAATACAAGGCTCATTTATGGAATTTACATCGTTTTCCTGGCCGAGTGGTTTAGGTAACTCAGAACTTTTGTTGTTGTTACATCCGAGTAAGATTAAGGTAAAATATCCGATTACTATTGACGTATTTATCTTTTTCATGTTGCAATAATGCATAAAAATTAAATAAATATACAGAATTATCTTTACGTTGGTATTAGGTAAGTCTAGACTTCGTTATGGAGGGTTGGCCGGGTTAGTTAATTTTTAGGGGCCGAACCCTGCTGGGAAGTACATCACATCTTCAAAAACTCCCCAAAACAAACCCTGTCCTCATTTTTCTCAATTAAAAAAAAGTAATTTCCGGATGGCAGCGCACTTGTAGCAATATGCACAATATTATTATGTACCATATTACTTTGTGAAACAATATTTCCCATCGCATTATATATTTTAATAGCTCCGTTGGAAATTGTTTTTTGAAGTTGAATATTTACCGTTTCAGTTACAGGATTAGGGTAGAGGATATATGAAATACGATACAGATCAGAGATCGTCGTTTCCAGAAAAACAGTTTTACAGGCAACATCGTATCCGCCGGCATTTGTTGCAATGAGACAAATTTCATAATTGCTGGATTCGTCGTAAACATGTGCTGGATTTTGTTCGGTGGAAGTATTGCCATCTCCAAAATCCCAGTTCCATTCAAAGGGATCATTTGCTGATTCATCAACAAAAGCAATTCCGAGATCTAGGATGAGATAAGAAAAATCTGCTTCAGGACCAGTCAGGGCGCTGGAAATAAATACTGTTTAACATTGAATATCTGAACCTCCCGCATTCGTTGTTGTGAGGCAAACCGTATAGATGCCGTTGTACTCGTAGATATGTATCGGGTTTTGTAAAACAGATATATTGCCATCTCCAAAACTCCAATCCCATTCAAATGGCTCCCTTTCCGAAAGATCGATAAAGGAAACCACAGGATAGCCTGAATAACTGAATGCGGCATCGGGGACAATATAACTGCTTATCGAAACCGTTTTACATACGTAACTAGTTCCTCCGGGATTTCCTGCCGATAAACAGACATTAAAATCGCCGTTAGTTAAGAATGTATGTTCCGGATTTTGAATATTTGAAATATCTCCATCACCAAAAAACCAATCCCAGCTATCGGGAAAATTAACGGTCATATCGGTAAATGTAACAGTTGGATCTCCGGTAAATGAAAAATCGGCGGAGGGAGGATAAAAGGTATTTAATGTATCACAATAAGTATCCGATCCGAAATCATTTGTTGCGGTTAAACAAATAATAAAAATTCCGGGTTCGGGATATGCATGAACGGGACTGACGTCTGTTGATGCAGCACCATCCCCAAAATCCCAGAAATAGGTAATTCCGTCAATGCTTTCATTTAATAAATACACTTCCGATCCAAATCCGACATATTCTATATAA
>CAZXBG010000092.1:0-11907 GCA_964638865.1 uncultured Chitinophagales bacterium
GTGAGACGCGGACGATCCAAACCCTACTTACTAAATAGTTTTGCCAAAAATGAAAGTGCATTCTCCACAACCTCGTTATCTTGAATCGGAATTTTTAAATAGGTTTTACCTGTTAATTCATCTTTTTCCGTAATATTTTTTACCAATTCTTTGGTGGCAGAACTGTCATTTAATGTATGCATTAATTGAGATAGAAAGCTCACACCACTTTCAATTAATGCATTTGAATTTGCGATATTAGTTTCATAAAATTGCTCCCGTTTCTCAGTTAATTTATTTTCTTCTTCTTCATAAATTTCTTCAAAGGAAGTTCGGGTATTATCCTCTTTATTTGGCTGGATTAATGGTAAGGATATTTCCAATTTTTCATCCTGATCGAAGGTAGAAGGTTCGATATTTTCAGACGAGGTGATTTCTTCCACTGAATGCATGAATTTATTAAATTTATCATCACCCGCAAAAATGTTATCGTCTCCTCCGTCTAAAATTCCATCTGCTATAGCAGTTTTAAATTTTAAGGTAGAGATCATTTTATGCTCAATAGTATTTTGAGCAATTAAATTAATAATGGAGACATTTTTCTTTTGACCCATTCTATAAATTCTTCCAATTCTTTGTTCCAAAACGGCAGGATTCCAGGGTATGTCCATATTAATCATATTCGAAGCGGATTGCAGGTTTAATCCAACACCTCCAGCATCCGTTGAAAGAAATACCCGACATTCGGGGTCGTTATTGAAATTAGTAAATAACTTTTCTCTGTCCTTACTTGGAATACTGCCATGAAGATTTTCAAATTTTATTTTTCGCTCTTTCAGCCCATTTGCTATAAGTCGTGTCATCCTTTCCCATTGACTAAAGATAACCACCTTTGCATCCTGCTCAATAAATAATTCATCAAGAATATTAAATAATTCATCGAGTTTAGTTTGATAGTTTGTTTTTTGATCAATAATAAATGTACTATCGCAAACCATTCGCATCATATTAAGACAATTGAGCAGAATTTGTCTTTCTTTTTCAGTTAGAAAACCAAATCGTTTCCATTTACTTACGAGCTTTGCTACTGTATCAGCATATTGTTCATGAAGTTCATATTGTTCTGTTGTTATGGGAATAAACAAATTTTTATCCATCCTTGATGGCAATTGTTTCAAAACCTGTTTACGTGTTCTTCGAAGCATAGTGTTTGAAAGACTATGCCCTATTTCATTTAAACCTTTATAACCAACTATTTTGCCACTTTCATCTTTTAATTGATGCTCTGAGAGATAATGATAAAGCGATCCTAAAATATAGGGGTTTACATATTGGACTATTGAAAAAAGTTCTTCTATGTTATTTTCAACAGGTGTCCCTGTAAGCACCATGGTATAAAGAGAGTGTATACGTTTAATATTTCTTGATATAGCAGTTCTCCAATTTTTTATTCTCTGAGCTTCATCCAGTATTATAATATCGGGTTGCATCTCGTTAATATAATTCCAATCGTTTCCGGCAACATGGTAACTTACTATTTTAAAATAATTTTCATCTGATTTATAAATAGATTTACGCGCTAATACATTTCCTTCTACAACACAGGACTTCATACCCGTAAATTTTTCAATTTCTGCTTTCCATTGATATTTTAAAGAAGTTGGACAAATAATTACTACTTTAGTTGTATCAAAATGTTTTTTTAACAATAATGCCCACGTAATTGCCTGAATTGTTTTACCCAACCCCATTTCATCAGCAAGAATAGATCTCCCGGCTTTAGCGGCAAATAATATCCCTTCAAATTGATATGGGAATAATTCTACCTTTGAAAGCCCTTTTAATAGTTGATTTCCTTTGCTTTCTACAAGTTTTTTTCGTTTCTCTTCTGTTCTTTTTTCTATAATTAAATCTAAAGCATCTGTATAACATCTAAACGAAGGGCTAATATTTTGAGCTTCATTTAGTACATTTTCTATTTTAGCAAATGCTGCAGGAAGCAATACATTATTTGCATCAAAGTATTGTTTGCTCCATATTTGAAAGGTGTTTTTATTTTCTGAACCAACACGAATCTTCACTTCACGTCTTTCGTTGTATGAAACATAAAGTGAAGAGTAGGGTAATTCAGGAATTATTTTGCTTAACAACTTAAATCCTCGCTTTTTTGAAAGATTTAAACGAACAGCCTCAATATGTTTGCACGTTCCAAGCAAATTTGTTTTGAAATCAGGGCAGGAACAAAAATTTAAGGTATTGTCTTTGCTTCGCAATGCTACTTTGTAGGTGCTTCGGAATTGAATATTTACAACTTGATAATCACTGTATATTTTCTCCGAACCTATATTTGTAATTTCGAATATCTCTTTCTCTGCAATTTGTTGCCTTAATCTGGTTTGCCACTCTTTATCTGTCATTTTGCCTGGATTGTAAGCATGTGGAACATTTTTTGAATGGTAACCCAATTTCTTTTTAGTCTTTTTGGTCGACTTCTTATTTTTAATTTTTGAAATGTTTTTTTTGATGTTCATAAACAGTAATTTAATAGCTGAAAATAAACAATTGTCGTAATTGGGTAAAACCAAATTTTTAACAATTGAAATATTTTTTGGTTACGTTGTAAAGTGTTACATTAATAGCAAATATATAAAAAATAATCAGAGTGACAATTCCATTAATACCCTATTTTTTAGTTGAAAGGTATACGTTTGAATTTCCGTTATTAATAAGGAAGCAAAAAATGGATATACCGCTGAGTATTCCCATAAATTTATAATTGACCACTTATTAAACCCATAAATTTTATGTTAAATTATACATTCCCCTTTTCGGGCTGAAGTTTCTGTGAAGGTAATGCAGAGGATATAATTCGTGTTTCAACCTAAACACACTGCGTTTGGTTTCTGATGATAATTTGATTTCCAAATATGTCTATTTCACAGAGCAGTTTTGAACTGCACTACCAACTGCCCACTACCCACTCCTTACTCCCTCTTCCCAAACAAACTAAAATAATACCCCCCAACCACATAAAATTCATAATAAGTAATATTCTGATCACCGATATCCGATTGATCGTTGTGGATGAGAATGTTTGGGAGACTTGCAAATCCATTTTTAATTTCTGCTGCGACAAAAAAACGATCCCAAAAATCGATACGCGGACCTGTTTTTAATGCTATAGTATATCCGGAAAGATGGAAATCATTATCAAGCCCATAATCCAGAACCTTAACATCCGTTTTTGTAATCATCCAAATTCCACCCAAACCGAAATTCCATTTTAATGCAACTTTGTCGTTAAACATTCTTGTGATGGGTAATAAATATTCAAATTCACCACTCACCAAATTAAATCCATTGGTGTGTTCCAATAATAAAAGATCGGGAGTGAGTTCTACCGTATCATTCAAATAAGAACCTGCATATTTAACGGAAGCAGCTTCTGTAATAACGCCCGACATTGTTGTAGTTTGGTATTTTGTTACTACATATTTCATGTGATCCACCCCGAAGGATGCACTTATTCGATCTGTAATAAAATAGCCTAACCGATAATTATATTGAGGTACCCACATAGTTACAGGATTAATATAATCAACGGAAAAAGGTGTTGGCCTGTCAGTAGCTTTTAAATTATAAAAAGTAAGATCATATTCCGGGCCTTTAACATGAAAGGTTGAATTTCGATACCAGGTCCTGTTATATCCCCAATATAAATAGAATTTGCCTTTGGGAGAATTAAAATTTTCACCAATACTATCACTTTGACAAAAAGCAGTTTTAGTAAACCCAAAAATGGTAAATGAAAAAAATAAAAAAAGAAGCGCGTTTTTCAATGAAGAAATCTGAATTTAATAATATTTAATTATACATTACAATGCCAATATCTCGACCAATTGCAACATTTGTTTATTAATTTCCATGTGATGTTTCGTTGCATTTGCAAATGGCGTAAATGCTAATTCATCGTTTACTAATCCGGCCATTACATTTTTCTTTCCATCAATTAGTGCCTCTACTGCCGCCATACCTAATCGGCTTCCCAATATCCTATCGCGCACTGTAGGATTTCCACCGCGCTGTATATGACCCAAAACGGAAACACGTGTATCGTAATGATTAAATTTTTCTTTAACAAGTTTTGCAATTTCAAAAGCACCACCGCGCTCATCACCTTCGGCAACAATTACAATTGCAGAAGTTTTTTTATGTGCCCAACCTTTTTGCAGTATCACAATAAGATTTTCGATATCTGTTTCCGTTTCCGGAATTACAATTGCTTCTGCACCACCGGCAATACCTGTGGAAAGTGCAATAAACCCGGCATCTCTACCCATTACCTCCACAAAAAATAAACGATTGTGAGAAATTGCAGTATCTCTTATTTTATCAATTGCATCAATTGCTGTATTAATTGCAGTATCGAATCCCAGTGTATAATCAGTTCCAAAAAGATCATTGTCAATAGTACCCGGAACACCAACACAACTAATTCCAAATTCTTTTTCAAAAACTGTTGCTCCACGAAAAGTACCATCACCACCAATAGCAACAAATCCTTCTATTTCATTTTTTTTAAGATTTTCAAATGCTTTTGTTCTGCCTTCTGAAGTCATAAACCCTTCACTTCGAGCAGTTTTTAAAACGGTTCCTCCGCGTTGAATTATATTACTGACATCAACCGATTCCATTTTTTTAAATTCACCGTCTATCATCCCTTCATATCCACGCATAATTCCAAATACTTCCAATCCATGATAAATTCCGGTTCGCACAACTGCTCTTACACAAGCATTCATTCCGGGACTATCTCCACCGCTTGTCATTACTGCTATTTTTTTCATAGTGATTAAATACTGATTAATAAAAATATCTGTTATGGTAAATTAATTATTTTATAACAGATAAAAGAAAAATTTAAATTTATGTATTAATTATTTGCTATTTTTTCATTTAATATTTGCTAACATATCTTTTGTCATAGTATCAAGATCATATTCATGTTTCCAACCCCATTCACTTCTTGCAATGCTATCATCAATGCTAGCGGGCCAGGTTTCTGCAATTTTCTGCCGAAAATCGATATTGTATGTTACTTCAAAATCAGGAATATATTTTTTAATTGATTCTGCTACCAACTTCGGAGAAAAACTCATAGCAGAAAGATTGTAAGAGGAATGCACTAATAATTTTTCTGCAGGTGCGTTCATCAACTCAAAAGTAGCTCTTATGGCATCCGGCATATACATCATTGGTAAAAAAGTATTTTCCCCTAAATAACATTCGTATTTACTTTCCTTTTTCGCTTTAAAATAAATATCCACCGCATAATCGGTAGTTCCTCCTCCCGGTTCTGTTTTATAACTAATTATTCCGGGATAACGAAGGCTTCTTACATCAATACCATATTTTAAATGATACCAATCGCACCATCTTTCACCTGCTAATTTACTAATTCCATAAATGGTATTCGGTTCCATTATTGTTATCTGCTCTGTATTTTCTTTTGGTGTAGTAGGACCAAATGCTGCAATAGAACTTGGCCAATAAACGCGTTGAATCTTTTTTTCACGAGCCACTTCCAGCGTATTTATCAACCCATCCATATTGAGTTGCCAGGCTTTTTGAGGATATTTTTCACCGGTAGCCGATAACATGGCTGCCATATTATATAATTGTGTAGGTTTATATTTATCAACCAACTCCCCTAACCGTGCGGCATCCAACACATTTAATATTTCAAAAGGACCAGATTCGAAAAGCGCTCCATCAGGCTTTTTAATATCTGCTGCAACTACATTGGAATCTCCATAACTGGAACGCAGTAACATTGTCAACTCGGCCCCTATCTGGCCACTTGCACCTATCAATAATATCGTTTCTCCCGGCATGCAGAACTTTTAAGGCAACAAAAATAGGGTTATGGCATTTATTTACAAACTTCTGTAGCTAACATATTATGGTTTACCTTTAGGCCCGATCGCAGTTTAAGATGAAAAAGATCCTTGTAGTAGTTGGCACTCGTCCCAATTTTATCAAAATTGCCCAATTCAAAAGTGCGGCTGCATTACACAACTTCGATCTCAGAATAGCACACACAGGGCAACATTTTGATGATAATTTATCTGCAATTTTCTTTCAACAATTGAAAATCACGCCCGATTACTTTTTGGAGATAACAAATTCAGAACCGGAAATACAACGTTCCGAAATAAAATCAGGCCTCCAGGAAATTGTTCAAAACAAATTTTCCCCGGAGCTTTTAATCGTTGTTGGTGATGTAAATTCTACCCGGGCTGCTGCTGAAGCGGCATCGGAATTAAACATTCCTCTGGCGCATATCGAAAGCGGTTTACGCAGTTTTGATAACAGCATGCCGGAAGAAACAAATCGAATTATTACCGATAAACTCAGCAAATACTTTTTTATTACAGAAGAAAGTGGATTGATTAATTTAAAATCAGAAATAAAAGATCATAAACACTTTTATTTTGTTGGCAATACAATGATCGATACCCTGATGAAGTTTTCTGATCAAATTGAACAGGACCCTATTTTAGTGGAATTGAATTTGGAGGGAAATAACTTCGCTCTTGTAACCCTGCACCGACCATCAAATGTTGACACTCAAGAAGCTTTGGAACGATCGTTGGAATTATTAAACCATATAGAGAAAAAAATTAAATTAGTATTTCCCATACATCCCAGAACATATCAAAAATTAGTCGCTTTTAACCTATTGCCATTACTACAAAATTTAAAAAATGTGATAATTACTGAACCACTGAGTTATTTTTCTTTTCAAAAACTGATCTCCTCCTGCACATTCGTTATTACAGATAGTGGTGGAGTTCAGGAAGAAACAACCTTTAGAAAAAAACCCTGCATTACCATAAGACCAAATACCGAAAGACCCTCTACAATTATATTTGGCACAAACACACTCACTAACTGGAAGTTAGAAAGTATTGATCAATTAATTAATGCTATAAAAAACAATACTTATAAAACAGGAACAATACCTCCTTTATGGGATGGAGAATCTACAAAAAGAATTTTTCAAATCTTAGCAGAAGTATTGTAGATTCCATCTAATATTTCGGCAAAACTTTTTGCATTTTCTTTTCTGGCATATTTTTCAATACCTAAAGAATTAATTTTTAATTGTCCTGATTTATATTGACCGAATAAGAACAATATTTTTTCTTTGATATCATTTTTATTGTTCATTTCAGCAACTACTCCTGCATTAGTTTCCTGAATTATTGCAGCAGCATCGCCGGCAGCATTTCCGATAACCAGCACAGGTCTTTTTGCGGCAAGATATTCAAATAATTTGGCCGGAATTCGCCCCAAAATATCGTGTGAATCGTTTAACAGTAAAAGCAACACCGGAGAACGCTGCATTGCCTGCACCGCTTCGTTATGCGGCAAATGATCGACATGAACCAATTTGTCTTGTAATTTGTTCCTAGAAATACTTTCCGCAACAGTAAAATCAATATTTCCTGTGAGTTGAATTTTAAGTGCATTATTAAAATCCTCATTCTCCATTCGCAATTCTGAAAGAACTTGCCATAATAATTCAGGATTCCGCGCTTTATTTATCATACCCGAATGATGTAAAATAAATCCCGGATCAATTACATCAACATTCTTATTAAAATCATCATCATCAAAACCATTTGTAATAACTTTCGTATTGTTATTATTGATAATATTAAAATCAGCAGCCCAGTGTTTACTAACTGTTACAACTTTATCGGCTTTTCGCAAAACTTTTTGTTCCAAAAAATGGTGTTTTTTATCTGCGTAATTCGATAAATTCAATTCGTTGTAATAATCTATTTTTGTCCAGGGATCACGAAAATCAGCTACCCAGGGAATATTTAATTTATCCTTAACACCCATTGCAATTAAATGCATACTATGTGGTGGCCCGGAGGAAATAATGGCATCAACAGGGTTTTTCTTTAAGTATGCCGATAAAAATTTAACCGATGGTTTTATCCAAAATTTTCGTGCATCCGGAATAAAAAAATTTCCTCTTACCCAAATGGAAAATTTTTGCAACGCTCCGTGTTTCTTTTTTTCCTGCAAAAATCCTGCACCTATCTTTTCCTGTTTTTTGTATCCTAAAAATCGTTTATAAAGATCATAAGGCTCCCAAATGGGTAGTTTTATCACTGTGATTCCTTCAGGTATTGATGCCTCCAGGGAATGATCGACTACGGGCATTTCTGCATTTTCGGCGGTATAAATCACAGGTTCCCAACCGAATTCGCGCAAAAATTTCGACATCTTTACCCAACGCTGAACCGCAACCCCACCACTTGGTGGCCAATAATATGTTATGATAAGCACTTTTTTCAATACAGAATTATGAAGGGTTAAAATTATAACATCTTGCAAAACAAATTCCCTGTTTAGGCCGAAGTTCTTAACTTTAGCGCTTCAAATCCAAAGAAATGATGAATAAACCAACAGGTCAAAAAAATATTTTAGCATTTGTTGCTGCACTTGTAGCTTTTCTGGTATTCAGTGCGCTTTACTTTTATCCTCTGTTACAAGGAAAGATATTGGTGCAAAGCGATATCATGAATTATATTGGAACCAGTAAAGAGGCAACCGATCACTTTAACACAACCGGAGATGCTGCGCTTTGGACAAATTCTATGTTTGGCGGTATGCCAACCTATCAAATAATGTTACCTGAAAATGGAAATGTTTTTGAAAAAGTAAATAAGTATTTGGGTATGTTTCTGCCTCGACCTGCAAATTATATGTTTATTGCTCTGGTCTGCTTTTTTTTATTGTTGCGCAGTTTTAAGATCAACTATTATCTTGCTATTTCCGGTGCGTTGTGTTATGCATTGGGCACTTATCTCATAACATTTATGGAAGTTGGGCATAATACCAAAGTAAATGCCCTGGCATTAATGCCGCTTGTTTTAACCGGTATTAATTATTTAATGCAAAAAAAGGTCTGGCTAGGTGCCTCCTTAACCTTATTTGCTATGACTTGTCAAATAACAGCAAATCATCCACAGATAACCTATTATATGTTTCTCATTATTCTATGCTGGATGATATCCGAATTTGTTTATTCCTTGCGTGAAAAACAATTAACCATTTTTTTTAAGAATGCAGGTATAATTATAGTTGCAATATTATTTGCCGTGAGTGCAAATACATCGAAATTATGGACGACATACGAATACAGCAAAGAAACAATAAGAGGCGGAAGCGAATTAACTACAACCAAAGAAGTTCAGGGTAGCGGATTGGATCGTGAATATGCTTTTAGCTGGAGTTCCGGCGTTGCTGAATCGTTTAGTATCATGTATTCCAATTTTTCAGGTGGTGGAAGCGGATTTTCATTCTTGCAGGCAAAAGATGGAACAACCATTGAAAGTCCGTTACTCTCTTTTGTTCAATCAGCATACCAGCAAGATCAGAAAAAAGCCCAGGAATTATTGCAATATTCAGGACAAGGAACTAAATATTGGGGTGATATGCCGTTTACTTCCGGTCCTATTTATGTGGGTACTATTTTATGTTTTCTATTTTTATTAGGTGCTTTTCTTGCAAATAATAAAATGAGATGGTGGTTAATTGCAGCAACAATTTTATCGCTGTTTTTAGGTTGGGGAAAGAATTTTCCTGCATTTAATAATTTCATGTTCGACTATTTTCCTCTATACAATAAATTTCGTACGGTTTCGATGGCAATGACCATGTTGTGTTTAACAATTCCGGTAATGGCTTATTATATTGTCAATAAGTTTTTATCAAAAGAAAACGAAATTGATGATAAAAAGAAAATGTATGCTTTAAAATGGAGTTCTATTATTGTTGGTGGATTAAGTGTGTTATTGTTGCTTTCAGGAAGTTTATTTGATCTTACAAGTCCCAGGGAGGAAGCGTATCTTGCACAAATAAATGATCCGCAAACAATGGCCTATTTCGATTTGTTGAAGGATGAACGTGTTGCAATGATTAGAACAGACGTATTTGTTTCCACTTTTTTAATTGGTCTTGCGGCACTTACCTTATTTTTATTTCTTAGAAAAACAATCAATGGAAAAATTGCAATTGCGATCATCTGTATATTGCCTGTCATAGATCTGTTAATTGTAGATTCAAATTATCTTGGAGAAGATAATTATGCAGAGGTTAATTTTTATGAACAGCGTTTCAGAAATGCAAATCCTGTAATTAAAGATAAGGATCCTAACTATCGTGTATTTAATACACTAACAGCTTTAGATCAGGATGGCAGCACTTCTTATTATTACAAAAATTTGGGCGGATATCACGGAGCTAAACTGCAGCGGTATCAGGATATGATAGAAGGATATTTAAGCAAAGGAAATTATCCTGCAATTAATATGATGAATGCTAAATACATTATCGGCAATCGGGGAAATAAACCTTCTGTCGACAGAAATCCGATGGCATGTGGCAATGCCTGGTTTGTAGATTCTGTGCAAATGGTAAATTCAGCTGACGAAGAATTTGCAGCAATTGAAAAATTAAATCCATTAAATAAAGTTATTGTACATTCTGAATTTAAATCACAAATAACAACGGAAACAGTTGCGATTGATTCAACCCGAAATATTAAACTGGTTAAATATACGCCTGATGAGTTATCCTATAAATCAAACAGTAAAATAGCAGGTCCTGCAGTATTTAGCGAGGTTTGGTATCGCGGAAATGAAGATTGGAAGGCATATATCGATGGGCAGTATGTTGATCATTTCAGGGCAAATTATATTTTGCGCGGGTTGTGGATTCCTGAAGGAGAACATGATATTACCTTTAAATTTGAACCACATTCCTTTTATACCGGAAAAAAAGTTTCTACAGCTGCATCCTCTTTAATTTTAATTATAGTTGCAGCTGGATTTTTTATGGCATACAGAAAAGAAAATAATTCAAAATCGATTGAACCAAATAAATAATGCATGCAATACGATCCGGTAAAAAGAAGTTTAGGAAGTGTATTTAATAAAACCCCTTTTTTAAGAATACTTTTTTATAAAATGCTTGACCTTTTATTGTTAAGGTCATGGCATATTCATAAGGAATTAAAAAAATGGGCGCAAGCAAAACGCGATAGTGAACAACATATTTTGGATGCCGGTTCAGGCTTCGGACAATATTCGTATTATTTAAGTTCCATAAGTAAAAAATGGAAATTTTTGGCTGTGGATGTAAAGGAAGAACAAATTGCAGATTGTAATTCCTTTTTCAAAAAAATAGGAAGAAAAAATATTCGTTTTCAGGTTCAGGATCTCACAAAATTTAAAATTGACAACCATTTTAATTTAGTTGTTTGTGTGGATGTAATGGAACATGTGTTGGAAGATGTGCAAGTATTTAAAAACTTTCATGCTTCCTTGATATCAGGTGGAATGGTGCTCATCTCCACACCTTCCGATCAGGGTGGGTCTGATGTTCAGGAAGGAGAAGATAGTTCATTTATTGAAGAACACGTTCGCGATGGATATAATATTAACGACATACAAACTAAATTGCTATCAGCGGGATTCTCCAAAACCGAAGCTCGATATGCATACGGCACTCTCGGCAAAATTGCATGGCGGTTATCCATGAAATACCCCTTACAATTATTAAATATCTCCAAAGTGTTTTTTATTATTTTACCCTTCTATTATCTGATCACATTTCCCTTTTGTTTACTTCTAAATTATGCAGATACGCACAACACCCACAATACCGGAACCGGACTTATTGTAAAAGCCTGGAAGTAGATTTATTAACAAACCCCGCAATATTTTGTAACTCCATATAGTTACCGAAAGATGTCTCCACAGTAACCAAAGGAACTCTGCGGCCTCGATTGAAAAATAACAAACACAATATAAATTCAAAATTATTAACAACCCATACCATTGG
>CAZXBG010000092.1:12007-17181 GCA_964638865.1 uncultured Chitinophagales bacterium
CAGGCGGGTTCGTGGCTTATTTATTTTCATCCGTATTGTGGAAAAAAAAGGAGCCACGAATGCACGAATGAACATTCAATGGTTTAGATTGAGTGTATTTCAAATCTATTTATTATTCCTGTTTTCGTACCCTAAAAATTTTCATCCATATTGTGGGCTAAAAAAATGTTGCCACGAATGAACAGCCAAGGATATAGGTTGGATGTATTTGGTGCTCCCACAAAGTTACTGAAGCAACTCTGTGGTTTCGGAGGTTAAACGTTCAGTATTACCCTTACCCATCAACTGTGTTTGAAATTCTTCCCGCTTCCTTCCTGCACTTCCCGCCTTACCGGCCCTTTTCAAAAACAAATATGGCTAATGCACTCCGTCATTCACCCAAAATCCTGCATAATCTTTTTAGCTGTAGTAACCTCTCCACCGGTTTCCTTAATAAATTGAAGTATCGTTTTATATAATTCCAACCATCCCTTATCAGCAAAATCAAAGAAATAATTATTATGCCATAAAATTGTTAGAAGAGCATTTGTTTTATTTTTTTCCAGGAAATCGAGTATCTTTTTTTCTGCCTGTTTGGAGTTGCAGTTTTGATAAAATTTTAAAGTAGTGTCCATCACATTCAGCGGAACTTCAACAAAATTATATTCTCGTTTTTCTTTGATATTAAATGGTTTAATTGGCAAGCCATAACTATTTCTAAATCCCATAACATCCGGAAATCCCATACTGGAATCTAGTTTAATTCCTGAACTTTCTAAATCATCAAAAGTATTTGGAAGCTCTGTAATGAGATAATGATTGCGATTTATTGCCAAACCAAGTTCACCCTGCTTTTTTAATTCATTAACATAAGTATCTTTTCCTGCACTTTTATGTAATCCGTTCTCCCATCCTCTGGAAATAATTTCGCTGCGAATCTTTTTTACAGCCGGTGTTTCAATTTCATAATCAGCATTATTTATTCTGCGGGTTCCTTTACCGCTGTTCACCAACCAGAAAAAAGTGGACCGCACAGCATAATCATCTTCAATATCCAGAATTTTATTCAGCAATAGATAATCCGGAGTGCGCAGGTAATGATTAAATATCAGTTGCATTAAAACACCTACGCTTCCATGCTTTAATAAATAAGAATAATTATCTCCTAAAGCACCATATACTGAATCAATATCATGTGAGAGAAAATATTGTATAGCCCTCTCCTGTTTTTTTACAAGCGCTTTAAGTTTTGGCGTTGTTTCATACAACACATCAAAATATTGTGTTACGAGATTTTGTTCTATACAATTAAAATGTTTTTGCA
This sequence comes from uncultured Chitinophagales bacterium, assembly GCA_964638865.1. GTDB lineage: Bacteria > Bacteroidota > Bacteroidia > Chitinophagales > BACL12 > UBA7236. Next base: position 13,311 of record CAZXBG010000092.1, read on the forward strand.
GACTGATATCATAAGGAAACCTTTCATATTTATCAGGTGCATAATCAATATACTCCTGCAAATAACTCAGTAAATAAAAACAAGTACTTAAATAGTCAGCTTTCCCCGATGCATTGGAATGCAAAGGTTCTTTTCTGAAATAACCCTTAAATTGAAAATTCCCGCTTTGATAAGTATTTCTAAAAAAATGAGAAACCTGTATATCTCCTATTCCGTGTTCTGCAATTAAAATATCTTCTCCTTCACTTACAAACGCGCAATTAAATCCAATATACTTTGCAAAAACAGAGATCGTCCATGCATATTCTTTTTGGAGTTCGGATTCTATTTTAAATTTAATTGTTGAAGGCATATAAAAAAAATCGGTCCACTAACATTCTAAATTAAGATCCTGGTTTTATATTAATGATTCCGTTAATTTATTTCCCATTTTTTTCTTTGTGCGCTTTGTGTCTCTGTGGGAAACCATTCTTTTCCCACTAAGATTCTAAGAACACGAAGGTTTCACAAAGAAATATTTAAATATCAAATTTAATCCCTTGTGCCAATGGTAATTTTGTGGAATAGTTAATGGTATTTGTTTGTCTGCGCATGTATGCTTTCCAACAATCGCTGCCGCTTTCACGACCACCACCTGTTTCCTTTTCACCGCCAAATGCACCGCCAATTTCTGCTCCGCTCGTTCCGATATTTACATTCGCAATTCCGCAATCAGAGCCTGCTACAGACAAGAAATATTCCGTCTCTAAAATATTTGTCGACATAATTGCCGAACTCAAACCCTGCGGAACATTATTATGTATTTCAATTGCCTCTTCTATCGTGTTATATTTCATCACATATAAAATAGGCGCAAATGTTTCATGTTGCACAATAGCAAATTCATTTTTTGCTTCTATAATACAAGGTTTTACATAACATCCGCTTTCATATCCTTCCCCTTCACAAACTCCGCCTTCCACCAAAATTTTTCCACCTTCAGCAATTGCCTTTTCAATTGCCGCGGAATAATCTTCCACCGCTTTCATATCAATTAATGGACCCACATGATTATTTTCATCCAACGGATTACCTATTTTTAATTGTGAATATGTTTTTCTTAGTGTATTTATTACACTATCATATACAGAAGCATGAATAATTAATCGGCGCGTTGTTGTACACCGCTGACCTGCAGTTCCAACAGCACCAAAAATTGCTGCTCGAATTGCAATTTCCATATTCGCATTTTCCGTAATTACGATCGCATTATTTCCTCCTAATTCCTGAATTACTTTTCCTAAACGTTCGCCAACAATTCCGCCAATTCTTTTTCCAACGCGCGTGCTACCCGTAACAGAAATTAAAGGAATGCGTTTATCTTTTGCCATTTCTTCCCCAATAGAATTATGCGAAACCATTAATGCACTCACACCTTCCGGAACGTTATTATCTTTAAATACCTCTGCAATTATTTTATGCGTTGCAATTGCACTCATCGTAACCTTTGAACTCGGTTTCCAGATACAAACATCACCACAAACAAAAGCAAGCGCAGCATTCCAACTCCAAACCGCAACCGGAAAATTAAATGCCGAAATAATTCCCACAATTCCCAACGGATGCCATTGTTCATACATACGATGTAAAGGACGTTCGCTATGCATTGTTAAACCATATAACTGGCGACTTAATCCCACAGCAAAATCGCAAATATCTATCATTTCCTGCACCTCTCCCAAACCTTCCTGCAAACTTTTTCCCATTTCGTAACTCACCAAAGTTCCGAGCGCATGTTTATGTAAACGCAATTTATCGCCAATCTGACGCACCACTTCCCCGCGTTTTGGTGCCGGCCAATTGCGCCACTCTTTAAATGCCTTTTCGGCAGTCTTTATTATTATTTCATACTCCTCCCGCGATGCCGAAGTGCAACTTGCTATCAAAGCTCCATCCACCGGCGAATAACTTTCAATGGTATTTCCATCACCCTTCAGCCAATGCAAACCCGTTGAAACACCACTATTTTGATCTTTTATACCCAGAAGCTGTAATTCCTTCTCTATCCCATTCGTTTTTTGTAAAGTTTCCATTTTACTGTTTTAAGCTGCAAAATTACGGAGAAAAAACGGGGGTTTTTAAATCGGAAAAAGAGGTTTTGGAGCAAGAAAGCTCCTGCACATCACAACCCGCGCCCCGGCTGTCCGCTGCAATCTTTTTTTTGAAAGTTTTCCAAACACCGAAAGTTTTTTGCAAAAAAAGGATTTTCGCTACCATCCGGGCTAAAAAGCGGGTTGCGCAATTCTTTCAAAGCTTTGTTTTGCATTCCAATCCCGAAAAATATTAACCGAAATATTAAAATAATTTCTCGCTCCTGCCAATTATAAAAATCGGTTAAAAAAATAATAATTCCTTTTAATTATTAATATAAATGTGAGCTTATTTCAAATCTCCATTTTGCTTTTAAATTGGTTATTCCCAAAATTTGAAATAAAAAAAGAAGCCGGTCAAACAAAATCCGATCGATTTGTACATTTCCAAAGCACAACCTTTTGCAAAACCCATTCTCGAACACTTTCGCAAATTGGTGCACGCTACTTGTCCAATGTGGAAGAAAAATTAAAATGGAGTAACATCATTAAGTAGTTTAATTTGTGCTTCATTAAAATTGTCCCATCCTTTTTCATAGTAAGGTGACTTCTTATATATATAGGCATTATGATCAGCACCGTTGACACCATCAATGCTATTCGTTCCATTCATATATCGCTTTTCATGGTAATAACCATGCAAAAATACTTCATGAAGCATCATATCAACTCCGTATAGAGTTAGTTCATTTCCAATATCCTATATTTTCGAGGTGACTACTTCTGGAAAAGAAAATGTTATTTCCAATCTTGCACCTGTTGCCTTTGATTTACCTTTATCTACACCATTTTCAACCAAAGTATACTTACCAACAAAAACGGAGGAGGTGTACCCAGTTGGTAATATCCCTATTTTAAATTTTACATCTATGCCTTCTAAACTTGCAGAACCTTCCTCCTTGGCTTCAATTTCTAAATCTGCAATCATAACACCAATTAAAAGAAAACCTTTTTGGGAATGATCTAAAATATATTTTCTACCCTCTGTTGTACTGGCAAATAACTCGAATTCTTTTATTCGCTCAGGATGCAAATAATTGCCCTTTTCGTCTTGTTTATATAAACCATCAACATCTACTGCATTGCCATCTATATCTACAAAAAGTATCGGGTTATTTAGGAAGCATGAGTAAGCCGAAATTCCAGTTACAGGTTCTGGGTCAAGGTTCCATCTTCTTCCCAACCTAGTATCATACTCCCAAAACAATGCACTATTCAAATTCCCATTTCCATACACTTCATCATCCTGTTCCTGTGAGTTTAACCCATATCTGTATTCACTTCCAACACTCCAACTCCTCCCCACCGTAAACATCCCGAATGTAATATAATCTTACCCTTTTTTCAGTTGGCTTTTCGTCAGCCAAAGGCATCTTTTGCTAAAATCAAAGAACGTTCTAAGGGCTAATGTAACGCCTTTTTTGGACTTTATATTTCTAAAGATCATTTTTATGCATGACAAAATTGTTCAACTACAGGGCAAACCTGTGGCCCTCAAGTGACAAAATAACTACGTTAAGCCTAAATTTATGTTTAAAAAGGGGTTTGTGTGGAGTTTAGGCTTCGTTAAATAGGATGGTATTTTTCTATTTCTTCGCTTAAATCGTCTAAGTCATTTACCAAATATCCTTCTGTGGAACTAACAAAACGGTGTCCACATAAATGTTCTGCTTGACGCAGATTGTATATCTTTAACCCAACTTGGCCAATTAGGTGTTCAAAAATGTTTTTTTGACTTTTTT
>CAZXBG010000093.1:0-17104 GCA_964638865.1 uncultured Chitinophagales bacterium
ACTCATTACTCATTACCTACCACTCATTTCATGAATTAACTTCTAATCTAACAAATTGCATATCATACAATTTCTTATAATATCCATTATGCGCTAAAAGTTGTTCATGTGAACCTATTTCTTTTACTTCACCCTTATCGAGTACTAATATTTTATCGGCGCGCTGAATGGTGGATAAACGATGTGCAATAATGATGGAAGTTCTGTTTGTAATAAGATTTTCAATTGCGTGTTGAATGATCTGTTCTGTTTCTGTATCTACGGAGGATGTTGCTTCATCCAGAATTAGTATTCCCGGTTCAAATACTAAAGCGCGAATAAAAGAAATGAGTTGTCGCTGCCCGAGAGATAATGTTGCTCCGCGTTCCATCACATTGTAATTATAATTGCCTGGAAGTTGCATAATAAATTCATGCGCTCCTAACATTTTTGCAGCATCTATTACCTTTTGTTTTGTAATGGTTTCGTTGCGAAGCGTGATATTATCCATAATTGTTCCGGAAAATAAAAAAACATCCTGCAAAACCAACCCAATTTTTTTCCGCAGCGCAGTTAATTCATAATCGCGAATGGAAATATTATCAATTTTAATATCGCCTTTTTGTATTTCGTAAAACCTGTTCAATATGCTTATAATAGAAGTTTTCCCTGCGCCCGTAGCACCAACAATGGCAAGTGTTTCCCCTGCATTTATTTGGAAATTAACATCCTTCAGTATCCAGTTTTCTTCTTTGTATGCAAACCAGACATTTTCAAAATCGATTTTGCCTCTAACCTTATCAGTATTTTGAGTTCCTTTATTTTCTATCTTTTCATCTGTATCCAATATTTTAAAAATGCGGTCACTGCTCACAACTCCCATTTGTAATGTATTGAATTTATCCGCCAGCATTCGCAACGGCCGGAATAAAATAGTGAGGTATAAAATAAATGCATTGATATCACCAATGGTTGCCTTTCCTTCCAATACACTGTGCGCTCCTTTCCAAACCATAAGTGCAGTTGCAAAAGCAATAATAATTTCCACCACAGGAAAAAAAATAGAATAATACCATACTGATTTTATCTGTGCCGCTCTGTGTGTGCTGTTAATAGTTTTAAATTTTTCAAATTCCGAATCTTCTGCATTATAAATCTGAACGATCTTCATACCGGTAATGCGCTCTTGTAAAAAAGAATTCAAATGTGCAACAGCAGTGCGCACTTCCTGAAAAGTGCTTTTTATTCCTTCCTTAAAAACATAGGTTGCATAAATAATTAATGGAAAACTTACTAAACTTACTAATGTAAGTTGCCAATTTATAAAGAACATAAATAGGATAACAAAAACGATTGTTAAAAGGTCCGCAATAATCTGAATAGCACCCTCTGTAAAAACACTGTTAATTGTTTCAAGGTCGTTGATAGTTCTTGTTGTAGAAACACCTACTGGAGTATTATTAAAATAACTCAGTCGCAAACTGATCAAATGATTAAATACTTTTACCCGCAAATTTTTTACTACACTTTGTCCCAACCAATTCGTGATATACAGAAAAAAATATTTACAAATAGATTCCGCAAAGAGTACAACTAGTGAGATAAGTGTGATGATGATCAACCCATTATAATCATTCTTTAATATATACCTATCTACCGTAACGCCAACCAGATAGGGCCTTAGCGGCACAAGTATAGAGAGCACAATTGCCAGTCCCGAAGAAATAAAAAATTGTTTTTTAAAAGGGCCGGCATAGGACATGAGCCTACGGAATATTTTATAATCCGATTCGGAAATAAGTTGTGACTTGTTGGTTGACTTTATTTTCGATTCAGAGGCCATTCGGGCTACAAAGGTGAGTGATTTTGTGAAATAATAAAATCAAAATCATACAATTATTACGAATAATAATAAAGAATTATACAGGAGCCATCTGATATTTCTCTGATTATGGTTTAACCCATAAGTTCAGAAATAGCATTAAAAGCCATAAAACCCATTCCGGTTTTTATTGCATCTTCATCAATATTGAAAGTAGGGGTATGAATATTTGAAATAATTCCTTTTGCAGGATTTCCTGTTCCCAACCTATAAAAACACGCCGGAATTTCCTGCGAATAAAAAGCAAAGTCTTCTGCACCCATTCTAGGCGTTGTAGTTATCACATTATCCCTGCCCAAATAATTTACTGCTCTATCATAAACTCTGCGTGTTAATGCTTCCTCATTTTTTAAGACAGGATATCCCTTCACTATTTCTAACTCCAGTGTTCCTCCTAATCCTTCCACAACACCTCTTGCAATTTTTTCAATATCTGCATGTGCTTTATTTCTGATATCTTCATCCAATGCTCTGAAAGTTCCTTCAATATATACAGAGTCGGGAATAACGTTGGTTGCGCCATTTGCAATTACTTTTCCAAAGGTGAGCACAGCTGGTTGAAAAGGGGAAATAATTCTGCTCACCACTTGTTGTAAGGCAACAAGCATTTGTGCAGCCATCATTACAGGATCTTTCGTTTCATGCGGATAAGCACCGTGACCACCTTTTCCTTTTATGGTAATATATATTTCATCTGTACTAGCTAACATGGTACCGAAACAGAATGCAATTTTACCTGCTTCAAATGGTGTGAAAACATGTTGAGCTATTATACTTTCAACCTCAGGGTTTTTTAAAACTCCTTCCTCTATCATTACTTTTGCGCCGCCTGGTAATTTTTCTTCTGAGGGTTGAAATATTAATTTAATACTTCCTTCAAATTCCGTTTTTAAACCATTCAATATTTTCCCTGCACCCAATAAACAACTTGTATGTACATCGTGACCGCATGCATGCATTACACCTTGATTTTGTGATTTGTAATCCACTTCATTTAATTCCTGAATTGGAAGTGCATCCATATCGGCACGCAATGCAATAATTTTTTTGGATGGATTTTTTCCTTCAATTATTGCAACTACTCCTGTTTTTGCAATATTATTTTTGAAGGAAATTCCATATTCCGTTAATTTTTTCTGAATAAATGCAGAGGTTTCAAACTCCTGAAAAGAAAGTTCAGGATGTTGGTGTAAGTATCGACGACAATCGCGAATCTCTTCAAAATTTGCTAAAGCAAGTAACTTAATTTTTTCTGCGAAATGTTCACTCATTGCTCAGCGATATTGATTAGGTCTTTTACAATATATGCGCTTGGATATTCTGTTATGAGTTCCTGCAGATCGCGATTGGCATCAAAACGATTGGTGTAATTTCCAATTCGCACTTTATAATTTGGTGCCTCAAAAACGATACTTGCATTGTAATCGGAATATCGCTGTAAAAAAAGTGCCTTTGCATCCTTTGCAGAGATAAGACTTGTTCCAGCGGATACTTGTATCCGATAGCCGGGAAGTTCGCCATGTTCTTTGTTGAAAAAGATATGTTTTTCCACTAAAGCGCCCGCTCCTGCATTGTCTTTTATTGTAATAGTCCCGGTTTGGCCAAAACAGCCTAAACGGACAAATAATAAAATCAATGTGATATTTAATTTCATTCTGAAAATTATAACGCTAAAGTAATAATAATTATTTAGTCCGTTGCCAATCACTAAAACGGTATCCAAACCCAATGCTTGCCTTATAATTGAAACTTCTGCTGTCAAAATTAAAATTATCGAATGTATTCTGATGTGCAAACCCAACTCCGCCTTTCATAATAAGATAAAAATTCTTGTAAACATCGGTTGTAAATCCAACCCCTATTGTTTCTGTAAAAGTATTAAAAGGAATGCCATTGGGATCATAGGCAACAATACTACCGTACGAAGAGCCATTGCGATTACTACAATATTGATAGTTTAGGTCAAAAAAAACAAAGGGCTCTATTTCTGAGTTTTTGGGATAAAAAACATAATTATAATTAAGATTTAATCCAAAATACTCGTTCGGAGCATCCGGTTTTAATTGCCACGGTGTACCTGCATCAGTTCCAGCAGCATAACCCTGGTTAATATTCAATCCGCCACCAAAACGGTGATGAAACGATGTATATTCACCGCCAAGTGTGTAATACAAGCCCGGCCCTGTTGCATTAAAGCTTCCCGAAATGGAAAGTTGAGAAAACAAGTGTGTCGCAGAAACTAAAATGATGGCCAAAAGTGCTAATTTTTGCATAGTCGTAATTTAGGGTTTGACAACTGGAACGAAATTAGAGTTACATTATTTCACATCTGTCATCAATTCCACACCTTTGGAAGTACCAATCCTATCGGCACCTGCCTCTACCAATTCCTCGGCAAATGCTTTCGTTTTAATTCCTCCGGAGGCTTTTATCTTTATTTTTGCCTTCAATGCCTCACGCAAATTTCTTATCGTTTCTACATCTGCTCCGGGACCATTCACACCAGTTGAAGTTTTTACATAATCCACATTAAACTCATTGGCGATCTTGCAGATTAGATCAATTTCTATTTCCGACATTAATCCGGTTTCGATAATAATTTTAATTACCTTATTTTCTGCATGCACCAGTTTTGTTATGGTCTCAATTTCATTTTCAACAGTATCCCAATCATTATTTTTTACCGCAGCAATATTAATTACCATATCTAAATGATCTGCACCTTTTGCCAAAGCGTCTTCGGCTTCTTCAAATTTACTGATGAGTGAGGAATAACCATAAGGAAATCCAATTACAGTAACTATATCAATTCCGGTATCTGCAAGAATAGGAACAACATCACCCAAAAAATATGTCGGTACGCAAACACCTGCAAAATGATATTGAATTGCTTCTTCACATAATTTTTGTATCTCCGCAATCGTAATATCCGGCTTGAGAATGGTGTGTTCGATGTATTTATTTAAATTTTCCATCTATAAAAAATAATTGCCATTTGGCGCTGTTCCATTCATAATTCTCCATTAATTTCCTCCTTCCCTCTTTCTGCATTGTCAATTAATTCCCCTATTCTTCTTTTCCGTGACAATTTTTATATTTTTTCCCGCTTCCACAAGGGCAGGTATCATTTCTACCTACCTTTTTTTCAACGCGAATGGGTTCTATTGCTTTTTTTTCTTGCTGAGCAGGGCCGCGGTTTCCGGGAGCAGCACCGCCGTCATCACGCGTTTCTTTTAAATTGCTCATATCCGTACGTTTTTGAGGTGCAGCCGTGCGCACATCATCGGCAGTTTTAAGAGGAACATAACCCTTAAATAAAAAGGAAACGATCTCCTTATTTAATTCACTCAGCATTTTTTTGAACATATTAAATGCTTCGAACTTATAAATTAAGAGTGGATCTTTTTGTTCGTAAGTTGCATTTTGTACCGATTGTTTCAGGTCATCCATATTGCGAAGATGATCTTTCCAGTGATCATCAATTACAATTAAACTTATCATACGTTCAATTGCAATATTTATCTCATCACCATTTGTATCATTTGCTCTAACCAAATTCACCATTACATTTAAACCTTTTCTTCCATCGGTAAATGGCACAATAACATTTTCGAGTGTTTCACCGCGTGAAGTATAAAGATCTTTAACCAGAGGATACACTTTATTTAAAACTGCCTGGCATTTGCGTTTGTAATATTCTTTTGCATTGCCATATAATTTATCGGTAATCATTTCCGGTTTATCACTTTCAAATTCCTTTTTAGAAATTTCGGGTTCCAAACTGAAGTAACGAATCACATCCAAAGTAAAGGCCTCGTAATCTTTACTATCAACATGTGTATTTACCAATTCGTCGCAGAGATCATAAATAGTATTATTTAAATCGATTGTTAACCTTTCTCCTGATAGTGCGTGATTTCTTTTTTGATAAACAAGAGAACGCTGATTATTCATTACATCATCATATTCCAATAATCTCTTTCTAATTCCAAAGTTATTTTCCTCCACTTTTTTCTGTGCGCGTTCAATAGACCTTGTGATCATTCGATGCTGAATTACTTCGCCTTCTTTATATCCCATGGTATCCATTACCTTGGCGATTCTTTCACTTCCGAATAAACGCATTAAGTTATCCTCCAAGGAAACATAAAATTCGCTGGAACCGGGATCCCCCTGGCGTCCCGAACGTCCACGCAACTGCCTGTCCACACGACGAGATTCATGTCGTTCTGTACCTATAATTGCCAATCCACCTGCATCAACAACTCCAACTCCTAATTTAATATCCGTTCCGCGACCAGCCATGTTTGTTGCAATAGTTACCGAACCAGCCTTACCTGCATCTGCAACAATTTCAGCCTCACGCTGATGTTGTTTGGCATTTAATACATTGTGTTTAACACCTTTCATCTGTAACATTCTGCTCAGTAATTCACTTACTTCCACAGAGGTTGTTCCAACTAACACAGGACGAGCATCATTCACTAATTGTTGAATACGATCAATTACAGCGAGGTATTTTTCTTTACGTGTTTTATAAACGTAATCTTCAATATCTTTTCTGATGATATTTCTGTTTGTTGGAATTGCAGTTACATCCAATTTATATATTTCCCAAAATTCTCCCGCTTCTGTTTCTGCTGTTCCGGTCATGCCGCATAATTTATGAAACATGCGGAAATAATTTTGTAAAGTAATAGTCGCATATGTTTGTGTTAATGCTTCCACTTTTACATTTTCTTTTGCTTCAATTGCCTGATGTAGTCCATCGCTATATCTTCTTCCTTCCAAAATACGACCTGTTTGTTCATCTACAATTTTCACCTTGCTATCCATCACTACATATTCCACATCTTTTTCAAAAACGGTATATGCTTTTAATAATTGCTGCACAGAGTGAATACGTTCGCTTTTAACTGCAAAATCTTGCATAAGCTGATCTTTTGCAGCTACTTGTTCTTCTTTAGTTTGTGCATTGCGATCTATTTCTGCAATCATAGCTCCCACATCGGGAATAATAAAAAATGTTGGATCATCACCACCTTCGGTAATTAATTCTATTCCTTTATCGGTAAGGTCAACAGAATTTTGTTTTTCTTCAATAACAAAAAACAAGTCGCTGTCAATTTCCGGCATACGTTTATTGTGCTCCGAAATATATACCCCTTCTGTATCGCTTAATAATCTTCTTACACCCTCTTCACTCAACAATTTAATGAGTGCATTATTTTTGGGCAATGCACGATGTGCACGGAAAAGATGAATACCACCTTCTTTAGTTTTTCCTGCCTCAATTAATTTTCTTGCTTCCGTTAAATTAAAAGTAAATACTTTTTTCTGTGCTTCAATTAATTTATTGATACGCGGTTTTAAAACATTATACACTTCTGCATCACCACCTTTTGGAACCGGGCCGGAAATTATCAATGGCGTTCTTGCATCATCCACCAAAACGGAATCGACCTCATCTACCATGGCGTAGTGATGTTTGCGCTGTACTTTTTCATCAACGGTACGCACCATATTATCTCTCAGATAATCGAAACCGAATTCATTGTTGGTACCATAGGTAAGATCAGCTAAATATGCATTTCTTCTATCCGTAGAATTTGGTTGATATTGATCGATACAATCGACACGCATTCCTAAAAAGTTGAAAATAGGAGCATTCCATTCAGCATCACGACGAGCGAGGTAATTATTTACCGTTACAATATGAATTCCTTCACCGGGCAATGCATTTAAATATGCAGGTAAAGTTGCAACCAAAGTTTTTCCTTCCCCTGTTGCCATCTCCGATATCTTACCCTGATGTAAAACAATTCCCCCAATTAGTTGCACATCGTAATGCACCATGTTCCATTTTATAGGAACACCTGCTGCTTCCCATTCATTTTTATAAATGGCTTTATCTCCATGAATGGTAACAAAATCATTATTAACAGAAAGATCGCGGTCCAATTGTGTTGCTGTTGATTCAATTTCTGTGTGTTCGGTAAAACGGTGCGCAGTTTCCTTCATTACTGCAAATGCTTCAGGAAGTATAATCAACAGGATCTCTTCAATCTTATTATTTCTTTCCTTCATCAACTCATCTATTTCTTTATAGATCTCGTCTTTGCGATCTATGTCTTCGAGTTGAGGGGAGTCTGGTTCCGACTTTAGCATTTGGATGCGGTCGTCAATTTCCTTTAAATGGTCTTTTATTCGCCGTCTGAACATAGGCGTTTTATTGCGGAGTTCATCATTGGAGATTTTTTCAAGTTTTGCATATTCTTCTTTTATCTGCTCAACCAGAGGCATTATAGCCTTTATGTCTTTCTCGTATTTATTACCACCAAATAATTTGGAGAGTACGTTGGATATTAAACTCATAGATCTTTTTACTCAATTTATGGTTTGCAGGAAGGCAAAAGTCGTTCCCTGCATGAAGTGCAAAGATAGGGATTGTAAAAAGGTATCTCTTATTTTTAACGGATGTATAGCCAAAATTGCCCTCAAATAGCTATGAATATGTGATTGTATTAGCTTTACAGCGAAATTCTGACATGATTTATACTGTTGAAGCTATTTGCGAGATTCTACAATGCCGGGGACAAATTGTCAGCCCTGATGCAAGGATTGAACATTTATTGACAGATTCGCGCAATGTGGTTTTTGGGGAGAGGTCTCTGTTTTTTGCCATTAGCGGTAAACAACTTGATGGACACCACTACATCAATCAGGCAATGGAATCAGGCGTTAAAAATTTCGTAGTTGAACACATTCCCTCCCAAACATTTCTCGATTGTAATTATTTATTGGTTGAAAATTCTATCAGGGCACTTCAACAATTAACATCGTTTCACAGAAAACAATTTCCTATTCCCGTGGTTGGAATAACCGGAAGCAATGGCAAAACCATAACAAAAGAATGGTTATATCATTTATTAAAAATAGATCTCGATATTGTAAGAAGTCCTAAAAGTTATAATTCGCAGATAGGAGTTCCACTGAGTGTTTGGATAATGGATGAAAAAAATGAACTGGCCATTTTTGAAGCAGGAATTTCTTTACCTGATGAAATGGATTTTTTGGAAAATATCATTCATCCTGATATCGGTATTATTACAAATATCACAAAAACACATAACGAAGGTTTTACAAACGACAAAGAGAAAACGCAGGAAAAATTAAAATTATTTAAAGATGCTAAAACAATTATTTATAGAAAAGATTATGCAATTATTGATGAATTAATTTCGGATACTCAAAATACGATAACATGGAGTGCAAATTTAGAATTAAATGCCGATGTATTAATTAAGGATATTGAAATACTTACAGAGGAAACTTTTTTTACTTTGGTATATAAATCACATGTATTACATTTTACAATTCCACATACCGATCATGCGTCATTTGAAAATGCAATTCACGCTGTTACCGCAGCACTTGTGATCAGCGAAAATAATAATACACTCAACGATAAAAGTATCGAAAACATTACGCTTCAGGCGAGAAACCTACCTACGGTAAGTATGCGTTTGGAGTTAATAAAAGGTATTAATAATTGTATTATAATAAACGATGTTTACAGCGCAGATCTGGCATCATTTGATATAGCGTTACACTTTTTAACCCATCACAGTGAGGGTTTACACAAAACAGTTGTTTTAAGTGATTTTGATGAGAGTGGAGAAGACGCTTCTGTATTATATAAAAAGATTGCTGATTTATTAAAAGAACTTGGTGTAGAAAATTTTTACGGGATAGGTGAAAATATCACCGATAATAAAAATTATTTTAAAGAAATAAGAAGTTCCTTCTTCCCGAATACAAAAACTTTTTTAAAACATTTTAATACCTTAAATTTTGAAAATGAGATAATTCTTTTAAAGGGTGCCAGAAGATTTCAGTTGGAAAAGATCAGTATTTTACTCGCATTAAAAACGCATGGTACTGTTTTAAAAATTCAGCTCAATAATTTGGTGCATAATTTAAACAGGTATCGCTCCTTATTAAAACCCGGTGTAAAAACCATGGCTATGGTAAAGGCATTTTCTTATGGAAGCGGACAAGCCGAAATTGCGCGATTATTATCTCACAATCGCGTGGATTATCTTGCAGTTGCTTATGCAGATGAAGGTGTGGAATTGCGCCGGCAAGGAATTAAATTACCAATAATGGTGATGAATCCTGAACCGGAAACTTTTGACCAGATTATTCAGTTTCAATTGGAACCGGAGTTGTATAGTTTTAGAATTCTGAACAATTTTTTAGATGCGCTTTCGGGAAGACAAAATTTCGGAGACACACAGAATTCAGTTCCCTTCCCCATACATATAAAACTCGATACCGGCATGCATAGGTTGGGGTTTGAGGAAAGGGATATAATCGCATTGATGGAAATTATTTCCTCCAACCCCCAAATAAAAGTTGCAAGCATATTTTCCCATTTATCTTCCGCTGAGGATCCAAAACAGGAAGTTTTCACAATCGGCCAGATCCAAAAATTTGAAAATTGGTCACAAAAAATCATACAAACCTTAACCTACCCCGTTTTACGACATCTTGTTAATTCGCCGGGGATTACACAATTAGCTGGTGCTCAATATGATATGGTGAGATTAGGCATCGGTTTATACGGTGTTGATCCATCTGAATCTATGCAGGATGCTCTGCTACCTGTAAGTATTTTGCAAACAACTATTGCTCAAATAAAGGAAATAGCAGAGGGAGATAGTGTTGGATACGGAAGATCCTTTATTGCCGAAAAAACCATGCTTATTGCAACCATAAACATTGGATATGCCGATGGTTTTTCCAGAAGACTCAGTAATGGTGTCGGCATTGTATCTGTAAAAGGTAAAATTGCGCCGGTTATTGGCAGGGTTTGTATGGATATGACAATGATTGATATTTCGGAAATTCCTGAAGCCGAAGAAGGAGACACAGTAGAAGTTTTTGGCTCTACTATACCTATAACAGAGTATGCTTCCCGACAAGGAACAATTGCATATGAAATAATGACTTCCATTTCACAACGAGTAAAAAGAATGTATCTACAGGATTAATTAAAGGAAGCAGCACTTCGTTTCACAATTGTTTATGTCTTGGATCAATTGCAATTTTTAGGCAATATTCCCATTTTTAGATGATTTCCCGGATAAATTATTAACTTTATAGTTAGGCAAAGTGTCGGGAAATGAATTTTACTGTCCTAGCCTGATACAACGAAACGCGGTTTCTTTGTATCATAATTAAAATATCGGGCGTGAAACAAACCCCTAAAATAATAAAACTCCTCTTCGTTTCACTCACTGCATTGGTTTTTTCCAACGCAGTTTGGGCGCAAAACGACAATGTACCTCACGCTCAGGCTATAAAGTTTATTCCCAACCAAAATCAGTGGCTGTCCAATATTTTATATAAGGCTGATATCAGTTCAGGAACTGTTTATCTTGAACAAAACGCAATCACTTTCGATCTTGTTGATCAAACAGATCTGATGAATGCACATCATGCACATCATACTCAGGATGATAATAATCTGGAGGAAGACATCATCCACAGACATGCGTATAAAATGTTTTTTGAAGGTGCAAAAACAAATTCTGTCCTCAGTAATAAAAATCCGACAAAAGAATATTACAATTATTTACTTGGAAATGATCCAACAAAATGGGCTGCAAAAGTTTCTGCATATAGTGAAGTAACTTACAATAATTTATACAGCGGTATCGATCTCAGAATTTACAGTTCGGGAATTAATATGAAATACGACCTGATTGTTGACCCCGGTTCAGATGTTTCGCAGATACAATTCCGATATGAAGGTGTTGATGATATTCAAATTATTAACGGGGAATTATTTATTAAAACTTCTATCACAACAATTACGGAATTGAAACCCTATGCCTATCAAAAAAGAAAGGGTCAACTGGTTGCAATTCCATGTGATTATATTTTGAATGGAAATATGGTAACCTTTTCATTTCCGGAAGGATATAATAAAAACCTGGAATTAATTATTGACCCCGAATTGGTTTTTGCTTCGTACTCCGGTTCATCGGTGGATAATTGGGGATATACAGCAACCTATGGCCCCGACGGAAGTTTATTTGGCGGAGGAATTGCTTTTGGTTCGGGATATCCAACAACGGCCGGGGCTTATACTACAACCTATCAAGGCGGCTCAACAGATATTAGTATTTCTCTTTTCAGCGCAGACGGAACTTCACTTATTTACAGTACTTATTTGGGAGGGAATAATTCTGAATTACCCCACAGTTTAATTGCTACCGAAGCCGGGGAATTAATTATTTATGGAACCACGGGTTCTTCAGATTTTCCGATGTTGCCCTCCAGTTACGACGATACTTTTAATGGAGGAGTTGGAGTTACTGTAGATGGTATTATAAATTTTTCATCCGGAATTGATATATATGTTGCAAAACTTTCTACGGATGGAAGCACACTTTTAGGTTCCACATTTATAGGCGGAACAAATAATGATGGAATGAATTTAAAAGCAGGATTAACAACGCAATATAATTATGCAGATTTTGCGCGAGGTGAAGTAATTCTTGATAATACCAATAATATTTTTGTTGCATCCAGTACAACCTCTACTAATTTTCCTGTTACTGCAGGTGTTTTTCAAAGCACATTATCCGGGGATCAGGAGGGTGTGGTTTTTAAATTAAATGAAGATCTTTCTTCGCTTATCTGGTCGTCATACATTGGTGGAAGTGATGAAGACGGAGCATATTCGATGAAAATAAATTCGTTGGGAGAACCCGTTGTTTGCGGCGGAACAGCAAGCAGTGATTTTCCAACAACAGCCGGAGTATGGAACACAACGTATCTCGGTGGAATAACTGATGGATGGGTGGCAAGAATTAGCGAAGATGCAACATCCTTAATTGCAAGTACTTTTGTAGGAACCAATAATTACGATCAATGTTTTTTTGTGGAAACAGATGATGCTGATAATATTTATTTCACCGGACAAACAAAAGGAGCTTATCCTGTTACACCCGGTGTATATACCGAAGCGAATGGAAAACAATTTATCACAAAATTAAATCCCGATCTGAGTGCAGTTGTGTATTCTGCAATTTTCGGTTCCGGTGCTTCCGCAATTAATATTTCTCCGAGTGCCTTTTTAGTAGATGAATGTGAAAATGTGTACGTAAGTGGATGGGGTGGATCAGTAAATTCAGGTTATAATGTTGCAACCGGTTACACCACGGGCATGACTATTACACCTGATGCGATTCAATCCACTACCGATGGAGATGATTTTTATTTTTATGTATTAGCAAAAAACGGAGTCTCCCTTTTATTTGCAAGTTATTTTGGCGGACCTACAAGTCCTGAACACGTAGATGGTGGAACAAGCAGATTTGATAAAAATGGTGCAATTTATCAGGCTGTGTGTGCAGGTTGTTGGGGCTTAAGTGATTTTCCTACAACAGCAGGCGCTTACAGCGAAACTAATGGAAGTTTTTTGTGTAATCTTGGTGTGGCTAAAATAGATTTTAATCTTTCCGGAATTTATGCTGCAGCTCTTGCGGAACCTTCCCTTTCGGGTTGTGTTCCTTTTGATGTTGATTTTACTAATACCAGTATTGGTGCTGTGGATTATATCTGGGATTTTGGTGATGGCACTCCGGGATCAACACTATTTGAACCATCACATACTTATACCACTCCTGGAACCTACGATGTAATGCTGATAGCAATTGATTCAAATAGTTGCAATATTGCCGATACTTCTTATCTGGTTATTAATGTTTTAAACGATAGTATTGCCGCAACATTTGAATATACCGGGGATGAAAATTGTGATAGTTTATTTGCAACATTTACAACAACAGGTATTCTTCTCGCAACCACAAGTTACGATTGGGATTTTGGTGATGGCACTTCCTCCACTTTAACAAATCCTACACATACTTATTCAGATCCGGGTGAATATATAGTTACTCTAATTATTACTGATCCCGAAAGTTGTAATGGTATAGATACCTTTAGTGTCACAATAAATTATTTGTTTGAATTTAATACCGGTTTTGTATCTGAAGCTTTAGGATGTATTCCAATTGATGCAATTTTTACAAGCAATTTTACAGATGGTGATACCTACCTCTGGGATTTTGGTGATGGCACCTCCGATTCCGGAGTAACAGTTATTCATACCTACACAATTCCGGGAGAATATTTAGTGCAATTGATCACCTATAATTGCGGAATTCCTGATACCGTTATTCAATTAGTTATTATTGATGGTTTACCTACTGCCTTTTTTGATGATGATCCTTATTATATTATTGCAAATACACTTGTTACATTTACTAACCTCAGTACAAATGCAGTAACCTACGAATGGACCTTTGGTGATGGTGGAACATCAACCGATAAAAATGCACAACATGTTTTCACCGAATTGGGAACTTACAATGTATGTTTAACGGCAACAAATACCAATGGATGTTCCGATACTTATTGCAGAACGGTGGAAGCAGAAGCTGCAGGTGTTGTTGACATTCCTACCGCATTTACACCAAATGGCGATGGAATAAATGATGTTTTATTTGTGAAGGGATTTGGTATAGAAAATATGCAATTATTAATTTTTAATAGATGGGGCGAATTAGTATTTCTAACGCAGGATTATAAAATTGGTTGGGATGGAAGTTATCACGGTAAATTACAGGAGATGGAAGTTTATGTATATTCATTGACCGGTAATTTTGCTGATGGAATTTTATTTGAGAAAAAAGGAAATATCACATTATTAAGGTGAGAAAAATTATATCCATATTAATTGTATTTGTGGTGGTATTAAAAACCGCTTTGGGGCAGGATGTACATTTCTCTCAATTTTTTGCCGCTCCTCTTTTGGTCAATCCTGCCAATACCGGAAATTTTAACGGTTCTGTGCGTTTAGGATTAAATTATCGCGATCAATGGTCGAGCGTTACGGTTCCCTACAAAACTTTTTCTACCTACGGCGATGTGGCGATACAACCAAAAAAATCTGTCAACAGGTTAGGATTGGGACTTGTTGCATTTAACGACCAGGCAGGCGACGGAGCCTTAACCACAAATAAAATTTATTTCTCCGGTGCTTATCATATCGGTTACACTGAAAAAGATTTTTGGAGATTGGCAATAGGATTAACGGGAGGACTTGTACAAAAATCTGTTGACTTAAATAAACTTACTTTCGACAGTCAGTGGAACGATTTTGAATTTGATCCTGCATTATTAAATAACGAACCGGTTTCAACAGAAGTGTTGGATTATGTTGATTTGGGTGTTGGCGCATTATTAACCATAATACCTTATGAAGGAGAACGTTACACTTTAGGATTATCTGCCTGGCATATTAACGAACCGGAAGAAACATTTTTTAATAATACCAATACAGTTGGTGTAAAATATACACTAACTGCGGGAGGATTTTTTGCAACATCCGGAATTGCAAGTTTTCAACCACAAATATATATTTCCACTCAAAAAAATTCTTTAGAAATGGTTGCCGGAACAAATGTGAGTATTCCGGTAAATGAAGAGGAAAATATGTACACTTCTATTTTTGTAGGAGGATGGTATCGCTATAACGATGCTGTTTGGATGGTTGGAGGAGCACAAATAAATCACCTTACGGTTTCTGCAAGTTACGATCTCAATATTTCAAAACTCCGCACCGCAAGCAGTGTTATGGGTGGGTTTGAAATTGCACTTGCTTATGTGTTTAATAACAGAGATAAGAAGGATCCTTTGAAGTGTCCTGCTTATGAATGAAGGAATGAAGCCCGACGACCTCACAGGTCTGGGAGACCTGTGTAGGTCTGAGGGAAGGAGAAGAAAATGAAGGAATGAAGGAAAATGGAAACGCTGATGACGCAGATTAAGCGGATTAAAAAGGATTAAAAAAAGAATAAAGTATAAAGGAATAAAGAATGTTTTTTTATTAAGATAATTTCAATCCAAATATACTTTTTTTGCATATCTTCCCTCTTCTGCAATTATTGCAACCAGATAAATTCCTTTTGCAACTTCAAGTTTTATTTCTGTAAATTGATTTTGTAATTCACTTGAATATATCTCCTTCCCTTCCAAATTATAAACATGCACCACTGCATTATTTAATTCTGCAATTAATTTAACAAAAACCGAATTGCCAAAACTATAAACTACTGCATCCAAATTATTGAAATCAGTTATTCCAACAGATGTATCACCAATAGTATCTCCCGCAGCAATTCCGGTATTACATTTTGATTCAAAAGCATAATCGTGTATGATTAATTTATTTGCAGTGTCCGGAATACTACAGCGTATCCAACCATAATGCAAGCATTCGTCATCCGCTTTAAACTTGACCCCGAGGTATTTGTTTTGGGGATCATGAGCCCAGCTCCCTGCAATAAAACGCCATTCATTGTCAATGTCTATTCTGATATTAACTATTTCCATAATCTGGAAATCAGCAAATTGAAAATCTAAGGAAATATCAATTATATCACTATTATTTAACTTATATGCAAAATAGTTAGTAGGATCACCCCCATCTGTTGCATATACTCCTGCTATTTCGTTTTGAGAAGTGCCGACTGCACCAGCCCAAATTCCCCGACGAGAGCGATAGTGAGCCGGAGTACTAGCAGAAGAGAAATAATAACTTTCGATTATAGTTTTCAAAAATTTAAATTCAAACACGCCGTTATTATCCATATCAATTAACACTGTTTCGTTATCATATTGTATTTCTATATCCGGTTCTAGGTCGGTATAAATAACTTGTGCATCTGCTTTGTTATTATAGAGGAGAATGACTACTGCCATTTTTGCCTAGTCAACTAAAGTAAATTTGTTCGTTTTCATGGTCAGTTTATTTTTATTAATCTTTTGGCAGCTGCAGGGGTAATTTAGACAAGATTAATTCAAAAATACCTTTTTTGTGAGTTTACCTTCCTCTGCAATTATTTCTATAAAATAAATTCCTTTTGCAACATCAAGTGATATTTGGGTAAATTGATTTTGTAGCTCCATTTGACAAATTTCTTTGCCTTTCATATTATTTACTCGCAAAACAGCATTATTTAACTCGGTATTTACATGAACATAAATAGTATTATTAAAACTATATATTTGAGCATCAATCGTGTTTCCATTTTCAATTCCAACATAACTTTCTTTACTCCCTGCGGCTATCGGATAATCACAAGTCAACTCATAAGCATAATC
>CAZXBG010000094.1:0-17013 GCA_964638865.1 uncultured Chitinophagales bacterium
TGATGATATTGAAATGACAGATGCTCCCCAGAAAATGAATTTGACCCTTTTTTTGTTCCCGAATTACAAAATAATGGTATAAAAAAAACCTTCCGAAAAGCCGGAAGGTTTTTTTTGTAATTAATTTTATTTATTCATCCCACCAAACTGGACGCAATATATCACCCACAACTTCTGCATTTGAGTTATAAAGACGTTCATCAATACAAGTTGGAAATCTGCGAGGGATTCCATTTACTAATCCATCAGGATTTGGACTTATTGCCGGAAGATCAGTGCGTCTCCAATCAGCCCAAACTTCACATTGTGAAAACATCGCAATGTATTTTTGAGTCATGATCTTATCCATACTTATGGATCCGGAAGTTTCACTTGCATTTGCAGCTTCATAAGCAATATCAGGTGCACCTACTGTTGCCAAAATATTAGCTTTAACAGCATTATTGTGCGCTGTTGCAGCACCCGGCAGATCACCCAATCGGAATTTTGCCTCCGCTTCAATAAATAACATTTCGTACCAGGTTAAAAGTGGCAGCGGAGCATCATCAGAACCATATAAAGGTCCCATATCGGAGGCATTAAAATTTTCGCCATTATTGGCAACACCTAAATAAATGAGATCCGGATTTAAAGTAGCGTATAATGGCAAACGAGGGTCGTTGTCAGCTAACATTAAATCGATAAAAAATTCACCCATTTTAATATAACCTGCTCTGGTGGTATTAAAGGAATTCCATGGATTTAATTCATTTCCGTTAACGCCAAAAATTGCATTTGTATTATCTCCATTGGAGGTTACGCCGGAAGCATTAATTGCCGCAAGAGCATCATTTGCTGAAACCGTAGCATTCTTACCGCTTAAACGGTTAGCATATCTTGCCTTTAACATATAAGCAGCTTTCATCCACATTGCAACATCGCCATTGTGAATGAAATCATCCGCTCCCGGTAAAAATGCATTGTTAGTTGATGGTGCCGAAAGATCCGTAATTGCCGCATCTAATTGTGATTGCATTGCAGCAATAATTGCTTCCTGCAAATCATAATCAGGATTAAGGTTAGCTTCACCACCTTCTAATCCGTTTAATGCGGCAGAATATGGAATATCCCCCCAAAAATCGGTAGCTAAACCAATGGTCATAACTTTAAGTACTGTTGCAATTCCTCTGTAATAAGGATTTTCATCTCCGGCAACATTTATTAATTCCTGTTGATTAATTAATGCATCTGCATACACCGTTTTCCATTCGTTGGTATTTGTTTGTTCCGTGATCTTATAATCGCGAATATCAATCATTTGAAAACTGTTCCCTGCAGATTGTTGCGTAAGAATTGAACTTGTTCTGGATAATTGTCCGGTGTATAACGATTGCATTGCAACCTCTGAAACTGTCAGCAATAATGCCGGTGTTACCTCAGTAGGACTATTTGGCGAATCTGACACCTCATCTATCCATCCGCTACATCCTGAATTAAACAGGATTACCGGAATTGTGAGTATTAAAAGAATCTTTTTCATATCTAATTATTTTATAGTTTTAGAATGCAGCACTTACAGTGAATAAATAAGATTTAGTGCTTGGATTATTAAACCAGTCGAAACCGGCAATATTGGAACCTGCTCCTGTCAAACTTGTCTCAGGGTCTACACCAGGATAATCAGTTTTTAAGAAAAGGTTTCTTCCGGTTGCAGAAAGTGTTAATGCTTTAACAACACTTTTAGGTGCAAGATCAAATTGATAACTCAATTTAAGTTCGCGTAAACGCACCCAACCACCATCAAAAATTGCCTGAGAGGAAGCACCGTTATCGCCTAAATAATTACTCCAATAATCAATTGGTGCAATTTCCGTGGTGTTAGGAAGATAAGTACCATCTGCCTGTTCAACTACACCGTCAATAACAAATGTATGATCTCTTTCTGCAGATTCTTCAGATATACCGAGGCGGTTCATACGCGCACCCGTTCCATACCAAATATCACCACCTTTTCTGATATCCAATAATCCACTTAATGTTAATCCTTTAAAGGTTAATGCAGTATTGATATTCATTAGCCAATCCGGATATGGATCACCAATTACACCGCTAATAGTATCTAAAATAGGAATACCCTGATCGTCGATTAACAGATCACCATCCGGACTATAAGCCCATTGTGAACCATATAATAATCCGTAAGGCTGACCAACAATTACATAGGCACCCGGATCACCAAAACCTGCTTCAATTTCAATTTCCTCTACACCTTCTGCTAAAGCAGTTACTTCATTTTCATTTTTGCTGAAGTTACCACCTAAATTCCAGGTTAGATTTTTTGTTTTAACAATGTCTGCATTTAATGTAAGTTCAATTCCTTTATTTGTCATTGCACCAGCATTGTTATATACATAAGAGAAACCTGATGAGGAAGCAATCGGTTGAGTTAATAAAATATCTTCAGAATTTTGGATATAATAAGCAGCATCAAGATCAATTCTTCCTTTCCAGAATTTCAATTCTAAACCAAATTCAGTTCCTGTTAATCTTTCCGGTTTAAGATCAGGATTACCAAGCGTATTTAATTGGCTATAACCAAAACCTGATTGTCCGAGATATGGGAAACTGTATCCATCAGTAAATCCATCTGTATAAAGTGGAGAAACAAAATAAGTATTTGCACTGTAAGCCTGCGGTTCAATACCTGCCTGAGCATAAGCAAAACGCACTTTACCAAAGGAGAATATATTATTGGTATTCATGAGCTCACTAAATACAAAAGCAATATTTGCTGATGGGAAAAATGCGCTTCCCTGATTTGGTCCATACGTGGAAGACCATTCATTTCTTCCCGATAAAGTTAAGAAAAGTAAACTTTGATATTCAAATGCTAATTCTCCGAAAAGTGCAGCATTTCTTTGCTGGGTTGTTAACTGACTTGCATAAAGATCTGCAGCATTCGAAAGATTATAAAAATCAGGAATTGTAAGATCGCGACCACGACTGTATAAATTGGAAACATCTATATCAGTGATATTATTTCCTAATGTTACAGACATATTAATATCTTCGGTGAGGTCTTTAGTAGCAGTTGCAATTAAATCGCTGTAAATCTGGCGATATCGAATTGAATTCTCTTCAATCTGACCACCAGGAGCATTTGCAGGATCATTACTGCCTATTGAAAATATTTGTTTCCTCAAATCAGTATAGGAATCCGCACCAACTCTATACGTAACAGTTACCCAATTCAAGGGTGTATATACTGCAGAAACATTACTGATCAAACGATTTGTATTATCTGTATAAGGATTATTATATACAGTCCAATATGGATTATCATAAGGAGAAAAATAATTTCTGTTTGCTCCGCTTGGATATTCATAACCGGCACCAAGATCGAAACTGGAAGGTGCACGCATTAAACTTAACATAACACCTGATAAGTTACTTCCATTTTGCGCTCTGTTTCCCTGACTATTAATATAATTTGCATCAACACCAATTTTAAATTTTTCGAAGATGCGCATATCAGAATTAACACGAACAGAATTTCTATCGAAACTTGTATTGGGTATAATACCATTGTCCTGACTATTTCCAATTGAAAGTCTGAGTGAACCTCTGTCAGTACCACCGCTAATCGCGAGATTATTATTATAGGTCATTCCATTTTGGAAAAATTCTCCAGCATTGTCAACAGGTGTAATTCCTAAAGTGCTGTTAAGAGGTCCCCAAGTGCTGGAAGTACCAATAGAAACATCATCATCGGTATCCCATAAATAATCCGGGCCCGGATCGCCAACTATGTAAGTTCCTTCCGGTTCAATTTGGTCATCGTCATTAAAATCACCACCGCCGGTTCCTTGTGCATATTGGTCCTGTTTAGCCGGTAGTTTATTAACCTGACTAATCTCTAATGAGGAGGAAAAATTAATGTGGATTGCTTTATCTCCTGATTTATTACCTCTTTTTGTTGTAATAATAATGGCTCCTGAACCTGCACGTGAGCCATATAAAGCCGCAGCAGCAGGGCCTTTTAATATGTTAATACTTTCAATATCATCCGGATTAATATCAATTGCCCTGTTGGAATTACTAACTCCATTCAGATTTGCATTAAATGGATAATCACCCGCTAAAATTGTATTTGTAGAGTTATCAATTGGAACCCCGTCAACAACCACCAAAGGTTGGTTTTCATTGGTAAATGTACTTGGGCCACGAATAATAATCTTGCTGGATGCACCCGGAGTTCCCGATGCACCAACAACTTGAACACCTGCAGCTTTTGCTGAAAGTCCCTCGATAAAATTCTCTTCACCGGAACTTGTCAATCTGTCTCCACCAACTTGTTGGGTGCTATATCCCAAGGAAAGTTTTTCCTTTGAAATACCCAAGGCTGTAACAACTACTGTTTCAAGTCCGAGAATATCTTCCTCCAGAGCAACATTGATAATATTTCTTGCTCCAATGGTTTCCTCCCGCATTTTGAAACCTAAAAAAGTGTACACTAAAACATCTTTATCTTGCGGAACTACAAGTACATATTTACCATCAATATCGGTAACAGTCCCTGTTGTTGTGCCCTTTACCAATACAGTTGCACCCGGTAAAGGTTCATTGTCTGTCCCTGATGTAATTGATCCGGTTATAGTTTTACTCTGCCCAAAGGCAAGTGAAACCATAAACAGTGGCATCAGCAACAGAGAAGTAGCTAATTTTCTCATAGATTTGGATTTGGATTATTGAAAAAAGGTTTATATCAACTAATATAAACTTAACTTTAATTAAGTTAAATTAGGTTTAGGAAGCAATATTATGATGTTTTTTGTCAATTGTTAACTATTTGTAAACAAATATTCCCATTTTAACATTAAACCTCAATTTATCCACATATTATGCAGAATTTATTTATTGGCATCGTAATACGCAAATACCCTTTGTACTATATCTGCAACTCTGGCGCCTGGATCCTGACGAATCTTTAATTCTTCTTTTTCAATCATTAGAAACAAACCTTCTAAAGCCTTTTGCGTTACGTATCCCGTGAGATCGGGATTCATGTCCTCCACAAGAGGTATTTTATTGTAATAATTTACAGCATCACTCCAATATTTTGTTGCTCCAACTTTATTTAAAGAGCTCTGTACAATTGGAGTAAATTTTGAGGTTAGTTCGGCAGTGGTAGTTTTTTTGAGATATTCGGTAGCCGCATCATTTGCACCGAATAATATATTCATGGCATCAGCGATTGTCATTTGCCGTATTGAATTTGTTAGTACTGCCTTTGCTTCAATTGCAGCATTTTCTGCTGCATGATTAACGGAATTTACAACATCATCACACATTTTGTTGAGTCCGAGATTGCGCAATGTGGATTCAATTTTTTTCGCTTCCGGAGGAAATGGAATTTTAACCTGAGGATTACCCAGATAACCATTTACAACGGATAAAATATCAGACCCATTTGTTGCACCTTGCACTAATGCTTCCTTCAAACCATTGGCAACTTCCTGGTCAGTAATTGTGGCACCCATTACAGTGTTCAATACATCTTCCATTACTTGTGGATCGCAGGTGGAACCGGTCAACATACCTATTGTAAGCATCCCGAATAATATTCTTTTAAACATTTCTACAGATTTTCTGCCAAGGTAAAGAATTTGAAGGATATTTATAAAAGCTTTTATAAGGAAAAAAATATTTTTTCCTTTTTTATTAATTTTATTAGAACCATAATTCTCAAATCAAGAACAAATGGAGAATTTTGGTTTCAAATTTATTTATAGTTTTCAATACTTCACAACCAAAAGGGGACAAAAAACTTTATTACATTTGCAAAATGAGCAAAATGGAATTTTTAATAAATGTACATGCGCAGTTTTTGCACAAACACAGTGGTAAAGCACTTTTTGGGCACGATTATTCAATTAGATTATTTGACCAGGATCCTATTTCAGATGACTTTTTAGGGGAGACCAAACCTGATAATGAGGGCAAGGTGCAATTTAAAATTGATCCGGCTCTTTACCGTTCTGAAGATTCACCATTAGAAAAAAGACCTGATTTTTATTTAGTAGTGTTAAAAGACAGTGTTGAAATTTTTAGGACCCCGGTTGCACTTAATGTAAACGTAGATGATGAGGGAAACTTTAATTTTACGGATGGAGAGTGGGTGGATTTGGGAACTTTTATAATTGATAATGGAGAGTTGAGAATGGAGAATTAAATCGCGACGAAGTATATAAAAAATTAAAAACATCTTCCGATTAATTTTATCAGAAGATGATTTGTGTTTGATTTAATAAAGAATTTTAGAATTAAAATTTTAAACCGGCATTTATAAATGCATAGTGGGCTTTTCCATCAAAATCATTTTTGAACAAATCAACAGTGTTAAAGCTATAACCCATATCAAGGGAGAAAAATAGCACATCTACTCCTGCTCCAACTACACCATTCACTTTTACAGCACTGAAATCATCCCTGTTAAAGTCAAATTCATTCAATGGCACATCTAATAAACAAGCAATTTCAGGACCTGCATAAACGCGCACATTCACGAGTCTGTCAACCACGGGTATTAAATTAAATCCTGCATATAATGGAACATTAATGTAATTAAATTTAATGTCATCGGATTGAAATATATCTGCTTCATCCAAACCGGAGAAATTAGTTTGAACCATTTGATATTCCAGTCCTACCTGACCATACAACAATTTACCAAACCTGATAAAAGTACCTGCTTGAAAGCCCGTTCTGGAATCGGAACTTAATTCAGGAGATTTCATATTAACATTCGTGAAATTCGGTCCTGCATATAGACCAAGATCAATCTGAGAAAATGCTGTTACACTTAAAAAGAGAAACGAAGCAAAAAGGATTTTTTTCATATAATTAAATTTTTACTGTGACTACCATATAATCGGGGAAAAATTGTGCCATTTTGAGTTGAATACAACTGAAAGTCATTATCCCATTGCGTTTCAGGCTAAACACTTTTTACTTTTTAAGTATGTTTGGGATAAAAACCGAGGAATATTTTCCCTTTTATGGAACGAAATGCCATCACTTTTAGGTATTCACACTTTACAGTTAAAAGGGATTGCAAATAATTTCAGTTTGTTGCGATTACATTTAAATCGATATTGAAATTTGTTTGGTCAGGATTTTCATTTCTCCAATTCAAATACCGAACACAAAGGTTCCGGTATTTTTTACGAAATATCCTTGCCTATCAAATTAATACCTTTTCTACCTAACAAGTTAAAGGAATCAACACGTATTTTTGTAAAAACTTATTTATGCGTGCAGTTATAATTAGCATTGGGGATGAGATTCTAAATGGAACCACAATTAATACCAATGCAAGTTTTATTTCTACTCACATCCAACCTTTAGGAATTGAGATCTATGAAGTATTGGCAATAGCAGATAATGCCCGCCATATTAATAACACGCTAACACATTATTCGGGCAAAATGGATTTTATTTTTATTACAGGTGGACTTGGACCAACAAAAGACGATATCACCAAAAAAACTTTATGCGAATATTTTAACAGTAAATTGGTGTTTCATGAAGATATTTTATTACGCCTAAAAGCAGCCTTTGCAAAAAGGAATATTCCTTTTACGGAAAATAATAATGATCAGGCAATGTATCCCGATAACTGCACTATATTAAAAAATAATCTTGGCACCGCGCAAGGCATGTGGTTCCAACAAAATAATACTGTAGTCATCTCCCTGCCGGGCGTGCCATTCGAAATGAAAGGACTCATGACTGATGAAGTAATTCCGAAATTGAAAAAAGACTTCCAATTTTCGACTATTCTAAACAAACATATTATGACGAGCGGAATGAGTGAAAGTCTGCTTGCAAAAAAAATAGAATGCATTGAAAATAAATTGCCTTCCAATATTTCTTTGGCGTTTTTACCTTCACCGGGTGTTGTAAAATTGCGTCTCACCGCAAAGGGCAATAACCAGCCGGAATTAGAAAAATTACTTCTTTCATTTTCTGAAGAAATAAAACTTGAATTAGGTTCTTTTGTGTTCGGGGAAGATGCTGTTTTACTGGAAGAATTCATTGGATCACAACTTAAAAAACTCAATGCCTCAATTTCCACTGCCGAAAGTTGCACCGGAGGTAAAATAGCCCATAAGATAACCAGTATTCCCGGTGCATCCGATTATTTTAAGGGATCTGTTGTTTCCTATTCCAACGGTTTGAAAATGAAACTCCTTCAGGTGAGGGAAGAAACACTACAACAATTTGGTCCCGTAAGTGAACAAACAGTGAGTGAAATGTTGGACGGAGCGCATCAGTTGTTAAATACAGATTTCGTGATCGCAGTGTCAGGAAATGCAGGCCCCGGTAGCGATGGCGAAAGCGAACCGGTGGGTACTATCTTTATCGGAGTTTCAGGAATGGGAAAAAAGTCGATAAAAAAGTATTTTTTCAACAAGAACCGTGACATCAATATCGAATATGCATGCATGTTTGCACTGCATGATATGCGCATTCTGTTAGCCGATTGCCTTGGTTAAGCATTATAAAGGCAGTAATTTTGCGGAAAGTGTTAAATAGCCAGGCAACCTTTTGCCTACAATAATTTTAAAGCTAAAACGGAGAATATAAAATCATGTCGCAACAAGAATTGATAATGCCCAAATTGGGCGAAAGTATAATGGAGGCCACCATTCTGAAATGGTTGAAAAAAGAAGGTGACAGCGTTGACCTGGATGAAGCAGTGCTCGAGATCGCAACGGATAAGGTGGATAGTGAAGTGCCTTCGCCGTTTGCCGGTAAGATCACAAAAATTTTATTTAAGGAAGGTGATGTAGTGCAGATTGGAAAAGCGATCGCTATGATCGAGACAGCGGTCGGATCGGAAGTTCCGATAACATCTCCTGTGGAAAAACAGGAAGTTAAGGCCGAAATTGTGAAAGAAACAATAGTGGAACAAAAGGTGGTTTCAACAGGAAATGCAACAGCAGATAGATTTTACTCCCCTCTAGTGCTCAATATTGCCAGAGAAGAAGGCATTTCGATGATGGAACTGGAAAATATCAGCGGAACAGGTAAAGACGACAGGGTTACGAAAGCAGATATATTAACTTATGTTAAAGATCGTGAATCCCGAAATGTGAAGGGTCCGGTTTTAGCAGAAAAAAAGGGAGAAAACGCAGTAACAGAAGAAAAAACCACCCCGGTAACCACTCAGGTTTCCTCTTCCAAAACTGGTACCGGTGAAATTGTTGAAATGGATCGCATGCGAAAACTTATCGCCGATCACATGGTAATGAGCAAAAAAACTTCTCCACACGTTACCTCTTATGTTGAAGTAGATATGACACCTATTGTGGAATGGAGAAATAAGATTAAAGAAAAATTTGAAAAACGCGAAGGGCAGAAAATCACTTACACTCCCATATTTATTGAAGCAGTAGCTAAAGCTATTAAGGATTTTCCGGGAATTAATATTTCTGTCGACGGTTACACTATTACCTATAAAAAGGACATCAATATTGGAATGGCTGCTGCTTTGCCTAGTGGAAATCTCATCGTACCTGTTATCAGAAATGCCGACAGAATGAATTTGGTTGGTTTGACAGCAGTGGTGAACGATCTTGCAACCCGTGCACGCATCAATAAACTTAAACCCGATGATATCCAGGACGGCACATTTACACTTACCAATGTAGGATCATTTGGAAGTTTAATGGGAACGCCGATTATAAATCAACCTCAGGTTGCAATTTTGGCAGTTGGCGCCATTAAGAAAAAGCCGGTGGTTATGGAAACCGAGTTTGGAGATGTAATTGCAATACGACATATGATGTTTATGAGCATGAGTTACGATCATCGTGTGGTGGATGGAATGCTCGGTGGAACATTTTTGAAACGGGTTGCAGATTACCTGGAAGGTTTTGACGTTAATAGAGAAATATAAACAAAGGAATACGCAATAATTGATACTCCTATTATTTAAAAATTGAGTGAATTTATTTGCAGTTACAAAGGGAGAATTAATTCAATTTAAAAATATCGTATATGTATATCGAACAACTTTATACAAACTGTCTAGCTGAAGCAGCATATTACATCGAAAGCGATGGGGTAGCTGCTATTATAGATCCATTAAGGGAAACAGAACCTTATATTGAAAAAGCAAAGAGCCGCAATGCAGTGATCAAATATATTTTTGAAACGCATTTCCATGCGGATTTTGTTTCCGGTCATATAGATCTTGCAAAACGCACAGGCGCTCAGATAATTTATGGCCCTGAAGCGAATACAAATTATGAAGTAATAAATGCAACCGACGGCGAGGAATTTGAAATTGGAAAAATAAAAATAAAAGCATTACATACTCCAGGTCATACACTGGAATCAACCTGCTATTTACTCAGCGATGAGGAAGGAAAAAACCATTGCATATTTACCGGTGATACCTTATTTGTTGGAGATGTTGGAAGACCTGATCTATTAGATGGGGTGATGACCAAAGAGGAACTTGCATCAAAAATGTATGATTCTTTAAATCAGAAAATTAAGGTGTTGGAAGATGATGTAATTGTTTATCCTGCACACGGTCCCGGAAGTGCATGTGGTAAAAGTATGGGCAAAGAAACTTTTTCCACGATCGGAATTCAGAAAAAAACAAATTACGCTTTGCAGGAGATGACGAGAGAAGCATTTATACTTTCTGTTACAGATGGTTTATCTGTTCCACCTCAATATTTTTTCGAAGATGCACGCATTAATAAAAACGGTTACGATTCTATTGATAATATCATTAAAAAAAATACTAGACCATTAAATATTGAAGCGCTTGAAAAATCTGTACAAAACGGCGCATTAATTCTCGATACGCGAATAGCTGATCATTTTGAAAAAGGATTTATTCAGAGTTCATTAAATATCGGATTAAATGGAATGTTTGCCGTGTGGGTGGGAACATTAATTGATATTAATACCCCACTTGTTTTAATAACAGATATTGGTAAAGAAGAGGAAACCGTATTAAGATTGGCACGTGTAGGGTATGAAAATGTGATCGGTTACCTGGATGGTGGAATTGCAACTTGGGAAGATGCAGGTAAACCGGTTGAATCTGTTAATACAATTTTGGCTGATGATATAACCCAGTATTATGGCGATTCGGGTTATACCATTTTAGACGTGCGCAAACCCTCCGAATTCGAAACAGAACATATTAAAGGAGCCATTAATATTCAATTGAGTGAGATTGGAAACAGATTGAGTGAGTTGGATATTAATAAAAAATATATCATTCATTGCGCTGCAGGATACAGAAGTATGATGGCGGCTTCTATTTTAAAAAGCAATGGATTTGATAATTTTATGAATGTTGCAGGAGGATGGGGAAGTATTAAAAAAACAAACTTGCCAACTGATGTATCAGTAGGTGAAATGATCTGAAAGGAATTGAGAATGGGGAATGGGGATATTTGGTTAAGTTAAGAGTTGGGTTCAAAATAAATATTGTTTTGAATAATTTGTTTCATAAAGCAAGAATAAATACACAATTTTGAAAATTTAATGCGAAAATTAGTTTTGGTCATATTTGTGTTATTCCTAACCACTGCTTGTGAAGATCAGCGGGTAAACCAGGCTATCGATAAGATTAGCAGAACCTGGATAGTATACAAATATGAAAAAGATGGCATTGATATCACTCCTGTTTTTACAAGCAGTTATGTGGATTATTCTATCACCTTTGAAAAAAGTCAAGATTACACAGAAGCATTTATTTTCTTTGGATCACCGGTAACTATAACCGGTATTTATATATTTAGCGACCAGGCACAAATTCTTACTTTATCGGATGAATTTGAATCACGTGTTTTTGACATTATTACACTCAATAACAGCGATATGACTTTACAGGATATAAATGCCGATTCTACAGAAATTTATTATTTTGAAGCGGTGATATAAATTGAATTCTGAATTCTAGATTCTGGGTTATTTAATGGGTTTACAAAAATATTTATTATTGGATCCAAATGAAAGAAGCCACGAATTCAGTAATACTAAACTCATGGCTTCTTTCATTTCTTCCTTCATTTATTTTCTTTTAACATCTCCTTTCGCCTCAAAT
Source organism: uncultured Chitinophagales bacterium (assembly GCA_964638865.1). Taxonomy (GTDB): domain Bacteria; phylum Bacteroidota; class Bacteroidia; order Chitinophagales; family BACL12; genus UBA7236. The sequence continues at coordinate 12,119 of CAZXBG010000094.1, forward strand.
TCTTTAAAAATAGCAGCAGGATCATATTTTTTCACTGCTTTTCCTTTGCGGATAATTTTGATGTGATTTATCACATCACCTTGAACGATAAGATTAACTACATCTTGTCCTTCTACTACGTGACCAAAAACGGCATGTTTATTATCAAGCCATGCAGTTTCTTTATGGGTGATAAAAAACTGACTTCCATTGGTGAATTTTCCGGAATTTGCCATGGAGAGTATTCCGGGACCGGTATGTCGCAGGTCGCTGTGAAATTCATCTTTGAATGCATATCCGGGACCACCGCTTCCATTACCTATCGGATCTCCACCCTGAATCATAAAGTCAGCAATAACACGATGAAATTTCAAACTGTCGTAATAAGGTGTGCCTAAAGGTTTCGCAGTATTTTGAATCTTTCCTTCTGCTAACCCGACAAAATTTGCCACTGTTAGAGGTGTTTTCTGAAATTCAAGAAACAACATAATTTTTCCTTTGTTAGTTTGCACTTCCGCGTACAAGCCATCCGGTAGATGTTTGTATTTTTTTCTATCACATTGCGCAGATACGAGCGACTGAAGCAGAACTACTAGAACAATTAATAAACTGGTTTTTTTCATATAAAATTTAATTTTGAATTTGTGTTTTAACTATATTTTTTGTGAATTTACATAATCCGGAAGAATTGATACAAATCTTGTGACAGTATCTTCCAAAGATTCTTTGGAAGAGCCGCCCGATGCATTTTTATGTCCTCCCCCATTAAAATATGTTCGAGCCAATATTTCAATATTCATATCCCCTTTAGAGCGAAATGATATTTTTATTTTACCCTTATCCTCCGTAAACAAAACTGATATTTCTACATTCTTCATCGCCAGAGGCAAATTTACAATACCCTCTTTATCTCCGTTGTTTAATTTATAACGCTCTGCTTCCTGCATGGAAATGCTCATATATGCAGTTTTATTTTCTGGCAATACCACCATTTTTTCCGACAACAGATATCCGATAAAACGCATTCTGTTTTCTCCATATTGATTGTAAACATTATTATGGATTTCTTCAATATTGATCCCATATTCCATTAATGCTGCTGCAACAATATGCACTTTTGCACTCGTGTTTGAATATTGAAAAATACCTGTATCCAATGCCATGCCTGCATAAATACACGCAGCAATTTTTTCATCCATGTATTGCAAACCATTTGCGAGGCCAATAAACTCATAAACTAACTCTGCAGTGGAACTCGCTTTATCATTCCATAAAACATAATCTGTAAAATAATCAGGTTCGCGATGATGATCAATCATAACTCCAACAAAAGGATGATTGAGTTTTTTAATATCCTCTCCAAGTGCTTCAATTCTTCTCATAGCATTAAAATCAAGAAAAAAAATACAATCTGCTTTAGCCAAAACAGCGAAGCAGGTTTTAGATTTCTTTTGATGATTAAATACTGTTTCACTATATGGCATCCAGTTTAAAAAATCAGGAAAATCATCCGGTATAATTACATCGGCAATATGACCGGTTTTTTGAAGATACATTTTCATTGCCAATGCAGAACCAATCGCATCTCCGTCGGGTCGCTCATGTGGAATCAGGACTATACGTCGCGGTTGTTTCAAATATTCGAATAACTCCTTTAACTCTTTCATCACTTTATAGTGCGAAGGTCTTCATTTTTTAACTTTTATTAAAATGCAAACTCATAATACCTATCTTTGCGGGCGAAATAAATAAAATTATGACAGGAAATAGAACATTTACCATGATCAAACCAGATGCTGTGAGAAAAAACTCCATTGGCGGTATTTTAAAAATGATCAATGATGCCGGTTTCAAAATCGTTGCAATGAAATATGCTAAACTCAGCAAAGAAAAAGCAGGTGAATTTTATGCCATTCATAAAGAGCGACCATTTTATGGTGAACTTGTTGACTTTATGAGTTCAGGTCCTATAGTTGCTGCAATACTCGAAAAAGAAAATGCAGTTACCGATTTCAGAAATTTGATCGGTGCAACTGATCCGTCAAAAGCAGAAGAGGGAACTATCAGAAAAATTTATGCTGCAAGCATAGGAGAAAATGCAGTGCATGGAAGTGACTCCGATGAAAATGTAATTATTGAATGTGATTTTCATTTTAGCAAACTCGAAAGATTTTAATAACCAATTTATATTTTGTGATCCGGCAAATTAATATTGCCGGATTTTTTTATTTTTATATATCTCCAATAATAAAAAAACCCGTCACGGATTTTAAACCGAAACGGGTTAACCAAAACAGGTTTCCAATGGCAAAATTTCTATTTGGAAACCTCTATCTTTCGTGAAACACTTTTCTCTGAATTGCTTATCTGTAGCAAATATAATCCGTTTGCCAATACCCTCAAATCAAATCCAAAACTATTTTTTCCCACAGTGCATAATTCGTTGACAGTCAACACATTACGACCTTCAAGATCTTTTATTTGTAAAGAAACCTGCATGGCCGTAGAGGCATCGATTTCAACAGTCAAATAGTCAGTTGTAGGGTTTGGATACACCTGAATTTCTGACAGATTTTGCAGCTCAATTCCTGCTCCAAAAGTTACGGTTACAACATAAGATTTTGGGGTGAAATCTACCGGAGAATAGGAGGTATACGTTACCGGAGAACTGAAATCCATGGAAACTCCGGAGGCGGGATCAACGTACTGGCCTGTGATATCTATAACAGGTGTTAAACCGTTAACATCTGTACCTGCCGGAACAACCAAACCTATGGTTCCGGCAACCTGATCAATGGTTCCTGTTGCTGCCGGGGAGGTAAAATTGAAAGCGACTATGCTGTTTGGATAGGTGGTTTGATAACCTTCAATATCGTTTTTATCTCTTGGCAATAATTTCCAGTTGCCAAAACTGTAATACATAATTCCCTGAATATAGGTTAGCTCCTCACCCATTGTAAGGGTATCAGGGCCAAATTCAAATGGAAGTTCATAGGAATAATCATCACAACGCATTCCAACCTCGGGTGTATTGGAAAGATTTACTCGCCATTCGCCAAAAGCGCCGCCTGTTGCCACATCCGCGTTGTTGGACGTCACAAATGCATTGTCGAATTTCACAAGCATCCCTTCGTAAGGTTCAGTAGCATCATAAATCTTGGCATCAACATCCAATGGGTCCAAACCGGTTACAAAAGCCGGCAGGGTATTCATTTGTGAGTTGAGGGTATAGGTAATATTTGCCAATTTAGTCACCCCAAATTCTTCAATAACCTTTGCAGATGTGATTGTTATCTCATCACCGCGGAAAAGCTGATCAGTTCCATCACCAGGTCCTGATTTTATAAAAATACCCTCATAAGCGTCAGAACCTTCCTGAATTGCAACTGCGCCCAGATCGTAAGTTTGCGTAGTACTTGTAACAATAGCCTGAATATTCATAGCGGATATACTATCATTTGCCCAGATGGAGGTACCGGTGCTGAAAGGGCTATTTTGAATCTGAACGATGGAGTTGATACCATCATCATATACTATATATATAATAGGAGAAGTTGGGGAAGGATAGTTGATGGTATTTCCATCGTTGTCGGTTGCAGAAATATAAAAGTTTACATAGGTGCTGTCAATTCCGGGTGCCGGAATATTTCCCTGAAAGGTATCACCGGCAAGATCAGCCATGGAAACAGCAGTAAAACCTGTATTGCCAATTCCATAAGAATAATACAGATCGGCATAAGCAACAGTGCCGTCCAGATCAGTTATTGATGCCGAAACGGTTACAGTTTCAGTGGAAGTTGCAACTACCGGCGTTCTGTTTATATCAGTAATTACAGGTGGTGATGCCAAGGAAGGACCGATATCAGAAATTGATAAAGGAGCGATCGCATATTCTGTTTCTGCAGTAAATTCAACAATTACCCCTCTGATATAGGCGAGATTTGTTCCCAATGCCGGTGGGGTATAAGCATCAGGAGTATTTGTTTCACCTGCTGCCCCTCCAGCCCAAATATTACATTCATCATCATAGGTATCGTTGCGGAAATGTCCGCTCATATCGCGGATCTGAATTTTATTTCCATCCACATCCTGCACATACCAAAACCATCTAAGGCCCGATGGTGTTATATCAGTAACATAAACACCGGTAAATTCCACATACATCCCTTCATATTTTTCCCCCTCTAAAGTATTAATTACTTGTCCACCGGCACCGTCACTTTGCATAAGTTCACTGATCTCCGCTGCTGTGGGAGATGGCATTGTTGAGAATCCAATAATTTCTGTTTCAATTGGAAGAAGTAAAAGCTGCGTATATCCTTCAAAAGAGTTTATAATTCCGGTACATTCCACAATATTTCCGACCTGAAAATTATCTACAAATAAGGTAGCATCATTCAAACTTTCGAGATCGGTCCATCCTATTGCCGGCCAATCAATTAACACATGAATTCCTGTAAATCCTCCTCCATCTTCATCCTGTAAAAAGGTACCCATCCTACTTCCGGTGCTCGAAAGTGCATAATCGCAAGGATTAAAAGAAACAACTCCCTGCACCCTCACCGTATCGCCTGCGTAGTTTGAAAGGTCATCTTCCACAGCAAGAGATGCATCATCTCTGTATTGAAGGTCATAAATATCTACCAAGGGATATTGGGCTGAAACAGTAAAAAAAGTCATTACTGCAGCCACAAAAAGCGTAAAATTTTTCATCAAAGTTAATTTGTCGCAAAGGTAATTAAACGTTCCCCTTCGAAAGAGGTTTTTGGCTTAAATAAACGTTATGATTTTGAGAAATTATGTCATTTTCAATTTGGTAATTGTCAATTTGGTAATTTACGGCGTTTAAGAATCCCCATTAATCAGGAGTATAAATGTCCGGCTACCAAGGATCTACTCATTACTCATTACTCATT
>CAZXBG010000095.1:0-16824 GCA_964638865.1 uncultured Chitinophagales bacterium
ATTGTCCCCAACTTTTAATAGTGACCCGGAATTTGCCTATAGGGAAGTCTTTGGTTTGAGGACAGACATTCCCTGAAAAACTTGTGACTCCAAGAGTATAAGTTTAAATATGAAAAGCTCAGGAAATTAGTTAATCCGTTACCTTCTTTCCTCGCCCCAATTTCATAAAAAACCTTTCAAAGTACCAATACACCAGATAACTGGCAATTAGTGTAACTATACCCGAGGTAATTGCTAAAATATACAATGGGAGATCATTGGTAAACTGCATTTTGCTGAAGAGCTTAGCAAGCACATTATAGATAAGTGGATGTAAAAGATATACCGAGTAGCTCGCTTCTCCCAATATAGTTAAAGGTTTATGAATAAAATCTGGGAGTTTAAAAGTCAATTTATAAAAGCTGATACAAATTACGATACAAATTGCTGTAAACACCAATCGGTTTGTTCCTGTTACCAGATTTATGGTATCTCCGGAAACAGGATAAAAGGTAAATACCGCCAAAGCAGCAAGAATCAGCATTAAAATATGGCCGTTTTTAAGAACCTTGTTTTTAAGTATTAAAACAATTAAAAAACCGCTAAGAAAAAGGAAAACCTGATTGAGTGGATTAACATAGTTGCGCCATTGAGAACCCAAGTCTTTATCCTCCTGCAAAAGGAAGAACGCGAAATAGATATAAATTGCAAAAAGCAACATCGAAAAAATGGATAATCCCAATTTAGATCTGTTTGCCAGAAAAATAAAAACCGGAAAAAACACATAGAATACCAATTCGTTTCCAATGGACCATGCACCCGGGGCAAAATATCCAAACCAACTTACAAACCCGAATAATCCACTCAGATTTAAAAATACTTTGAGCGGATCAGGCGCAATACCGGATAATAAAATTGTAGTTATGGTTACTAACCACATGAGAGGAAATAAACGCAATATTCTTTTTTTAAAAAAATCGATAAGATCAGGTTTTGATGGAATCATTTTTTTGTGGTAGACCAAATACAGTGTCATCCCGCTAAGCACATAAAAAATTGCAACACCATAAATGCCGATACGCCCCATAAAATTTTCGGAACTGTACTCCCCTCTTGTCCAAATGAGCAAATGGTAAATCATAATACCGAATGCAGCAAGTCCCCGGAGGTAATCTAAATTATAAAGTCGTTTCATTGGATTCTACACAGGGCATTCATTTAAAAATTCTGTTGAAGTTACAATTTTGATTATGAACCTTTTTGTATAACCTTGAAGTCGTCAATATTCAAGATTATGGTTCTGCAAGTTTTAATTTTATTCAACAATTAAAATTGATTGTTTGACAATTCGAATAGAAACAATTCTTCTTTTTCCTCAAATAAGAACTTTTTTTCAAATTGCATTCCGATCTTTTCCAATAACTTTATAGAACTAACATTATCAGGTGTGGTAATTGCGACAAACCTATTTATTTTTAAGGTTTCAAAAGCAAATTGTTTGGTAGCTTTTGCTGCCTCGAAGGCATATCCAAACCCGCTATATTCCGGTAAAAATGCAAATCCGATATCGATATTCTCTAGCGTTTCTCTTTTGATCAAACCACACATACCAATGGAAGTATTTGATAATTTTATTGCTACAAGATATAAACCAAACCCATTATCAATATAACTTTTAAGGAAACGCTCCGCGATATAATTTTCAGCACCAACAATATTACGCACATTTCTATCCCCAATAAATTGCAACCATCCTTTGCTGTTTAGCAAGGCCATTATAAATGGTGCATCATTTATTGTTGTCTCCCTCAGAATTAATCGTTCTGTTTCTAAAATGTTTTTCATGCAGAAACCGAAATTTTACAGTTCGATTACATCCCCTAATTTTGGAATTACAACATTCTGGTAACCCGCATTTTCCAGATGCGTCTTAAAACTGCTCAATGCTTCTTTATCTCCATGCACTAATGCAAGTTGTCGCAATTTATCTTTTTCCTGCGTGTGCAAATAATCTATCATTTCGCGATAATCTCCATGTGCAGAAAAACTCGACATAATTTCCACCTGTGCATTTACCTGTTTGTATTCTCCAAACAAACGGATGGTTTTATCTCCGCGGGTTAATTTACCACCCGGAGTATTTTCGGCACAATAACCCACAATTAAAATAGTGTTAGCAGGATTTTCAATTGCATTAAAAACGTGGTGTTTTACTCTTCCGGCATTTATCATTCCTGCGGCGCTTATTACAATACATCCTTTTACATTATTTATTCTTTTTGATTCTTCAACAGATCTTGTGTATCGCAATTTTTCAAATCCAAAAGGATTTGGATCAACGGCCATATATTCAAGAATATCCTTATCAAAACACTCAGGGTGTAATTCAAATATCTTTGTTGCATTTACCGCTAATGGAGAATCAACAAATACCGGAATATCGGGCAATCGCTGTTCTCGAACCAATTGATCAAGTATATACACAATTTCCTGAGTTCTGCCAACACTAAATGCCGGAATTATGAGTTTCCCTTTTTGTGTAACACAAGTTTGATTGATGATCCTTAAAAAATGTTCTTTTTCCTGTGGAGCTTCTTCGTGTAAACGATCACCATAAGTTGATTCACAGATCAAAAAATCGCAGGCCGGCATTGGATCGGGATCACGCAGTATAGGTCGATCGGGACGACCGATATCAGCAGTAAATCCTAAAATAAAATCTTTAAGGTCATGGCGTTTAATTTTCATGGTAATGCTTGCGCTGCCCAAAATATGTCCTGAATCTTTAAATACCATTTCCACATCAGGATCTATTCCAAACCATTTATCATAGCCAACCGTGCGAAATAATTCCATTGTCTTTTTAACATCCTCCACATCGTATAACGGTTCTTCATCACGTTCATCTGCCCGGTGTTTATTGGTAAATGTACTTTCACGTTGTTGAATGAATGCGCTGTCGAGCAACAAAATTGCGGTAAGATCTTTAGTTGCATGGGTTGCATATATCCTCCCATTAAATCCATCTTTTACCAATTTTGGCAGTCGTCCACAGTGGTCTATATGTGCATGTGATAAAACGACAATATCAATTTTTGCAGGGTCGAACAGAAATTTCTGATTGAAATTTTCATACTCAGGCTCATTTCCTTGGTATAATCCACAATCCATAAGAATATTGATGCCATTTTCCAGCGTGAGTAAATGTGAACTCCCTGTTACTGTTCCGGCTGCGCCACAAAATTTTAGTTTCATAATTTTAGTTGATGTTGGAAAGATAAAAAGTAAAATTGACTATTGCGATATAAATCGCAATTTGCTATAAAAGGAAACAAGAATACCGTACTAACAATTTCACCCAACATCAAACTTAAATAATCTTTTAATAAGAGTGATATTTAATTAGGATTAATTATTTTTTTTGCCATTATTTCGAGATACTTTTTCTCCATAAAACTATGCACCTGCTCTTTTAACTTCGGAACATCTGCATCTGTGAGTCCGACCACCTCTATCGGTTCAAAATGATAAATCTCAATAAACCCTGGTCGCATTAATGGTTTTTTATTTGGCATTAAAGTATCGGTATTAATAAACAACATTGGGAGAATTGGAGTTTGGGTTTGAATTGCAATAGTAAAAGCGCCATCCTTAAAATCGATCAAGGGGCGTTCGGTTTTATTTCTGGTACCTTCCACAAACATAAAAATATTATCTCCCCCCAATAAATATTTTTTTAATAAATCAACACTTTTCAATTTACTTTCGCGGCTACTTCTGTCAACATTTACTGTGGTAACAGAAAATATCTGACCAACAAGTGGTATTTTTAATAATTCCTTTTTTGCCAAAAAACGAACTCTTCCGGGCCATGAAATTGCAGCAGCCGGTGCGTCGAGATTGGATCGATGATTTGCAACAATTACATAAGGTCTTTTTTTATCCGTATTTTTATTTCGGTGAAAACGATAAATGATGCCACAAAATACCATGAGACTGTAGGCTATACATCTGCATAAAAAAACGATAGGGCCTAGAGCATATTTTCCCAGAGTCCAGGAAAAAATAAAAAAGAAAGGCATCGTGATGATCAGAGAAATAAAAAATACACATGCGGTATAAATTGTGTATATTAATTTTAAAAAATTTTTGAAACCACTAATCATGGAGCCAAGATAATATATAATTAGCAAAACCATTCACTAAGTATGGAATGGTTTCAGGGGTATTAACCCGGATGGCCTGAATTGGAAATTTTATTCATTTAATTATAAGCAAGCGAATAATTACGATTGCCACAACCCATATAATGGGCTGTAACTCAATAAAAAAGGCAATTTCGGACATTATTATCCTCATTACAATATTGGAAAAGAAGATATTAATTCACGACAAAAATCTACCTTTGCAAAAGCATGTACGCAATAGTTGATATAGAAACCACAGGGACGAATGCGAGCTATAATTGTATCACGGAGGTGGCTATTTATATTCACAACGGGGAAAAAATTGTGGATGAATGGCATTCACTCATCAATCCGCAAAATGAAATTCCCAATTTTATTATTCAAATGACGGGAATTACCAACGAAATGGTAGAAAATGCTCCTGCTTTTGAAGAAGTTGCGCAGGAAATATTCAGTATACTGCACGACAAGATATTTGTTGCTCACAATGCAGGATTTGATTATGGTTTTTTAAAAAACCATTTGGGTGAAAACGGGTTTGAACTTAGAACGAAAAAATTATGTACAGTAAGGTTGAGCAGAAAAATATTCCCAGGACACCGCAGTTATAGTTTAGGCAGATTATGCGAAAATTTGGGTATTACAATTGAAAACAGACATAGGGCCCAGGGCGATGCATTTGCAACTGCCAGATTATTTTCCATGTTACTAGAAAAGGACACGGAAAAGCATATCTTCACAGCACTTAAAAAAACTTCGAAAGAGCAACATCATCCACCAAATCTCGATAAACTAGTTTTGGATAAATTACCGGAGGCACCGGGAGTATATTATTTCCACGACCAAAACGGCAATATCATTTATGTAGGTAAAGCAATAAATATCAGAAGTCGTGTTTGGGGGCATTTCACCTATGCCGACAATCATGGAAAGGAAAATGATTTGCGCAATTCGGTGTATGATATTACTTATGAATTAACCGGCAATGAATTGATTGCTTTGCTTTTGGAAAGTGAAGAAATAAAACGCAAATTTCCTAAGTTCAACAACGCTCAAAAATTATGGGATCGCAATTATTGTATATTTAAATATATTGATCAAAAGGGGTATATTCATTTGGCTATTGAGCGCTACAATGTTAAAAAAGAAGTGCTCAAAGTATTTCCCGATATTTTGAGTGCCCGAAGTTTTTTACAGGAGAAAATGTTGGAGTATGAACTCTGCGCAAAATATTGTCATCTGCAAAAAACTTTAAAAGGTTGTTATAACCACGAAATAGGTCTTTGTAAAGGAGCATGTATAAATCTGGAAACAACTGCATCCTATAATGAAAGAGTTATAGATGCAATTAATTCGTTTGAGGAGGAGGAGCACACCTTTTTTATTATAGATAAAGGAAGAACCCGAGAAGAAAACAGTGTTGTCTACATAGAAAAAGGTCACTATTTGGGTTTTGGTTTTTTTTCCGGAGATTATTACAATGGTGACCATGAAATTCTTAAGGAGCGGGTGAAGTGGCGTCCCGACACACCTGATGTTCAGCGTATCTTGTCAGGTTGGCTGGCAAAAAACAAGGGAAAAGTGGCGAATAGGATCATTCCGTTATAAAAAATGCCGTTTTTTCGTGTCACATTTCACCTCTAAAATATCTCACATTTCAACCCAATTCCTGTAAATTTGTAATTAACTTAATTTTAACCAACCTCTCGAAAATGACTGCTGTTCTTAGTAAAACCAATTTAAATTCCGATTCTGTTGTAACGGTTTTGATCAGGAATGAGAGTGACTTGTCACATCCCATGTTAAAATTGCACCAAAAACTCATATCACAAAAACTGGGTGAACGTGACAATGGATATATTTCCATTTATACAGATTCTATGGTGGTGTTAGTGTCAATTTTGAAGGATAATAAGGCAAAAAGTGCCGGAGAACTGCAGGAGGAGGCTCGTTTGAAGGGAGGCAACATTGCAAAAAGGATCAATTATGAAAAAAGCAGTTCCGTATTGATAGTAAGGGCGTCAAATTCGGTTTCCAAGATCGAATTATTGGCTTTTACAGAAGGAGTTGCACTTTCCAATTATCAATTCCTGAAATACAAAACAGAAAAAAAGGAAAATTCGCTGGAAAAAATATTGTTAAACGACAATGAAATTTCAGAATCGGAATTACAGGAACTCAATCATATTATTCGCGCAAATGAAATTGCAAAAAATTTAGGTAATGAGCCGGTTATAGCATTAAATTCTGTTCAACTCGGTGAAAATATAATGGAAATTAGCCGTGCTCTTAATTTCAAGGCGGAAGTGCTAAATAAAAGTCAGATCGAAGCTTTGCGTATGGGCGGGTTATTAGGGGTTAACTTCGGAAGTTCGGTACCTCCTACCTTTTCTATTTTAGAATATCACCCCACACATGCAAAAAACAAAAAGCCGTTAGTATTTGTCGGAAAAGGAGTTACCTACGATACTGGCGGATATAGTTTAAAAGCTGCAGGCTCTATGAGCGGTATGAAAATGGACATGTGTGGTGCAGCAGCAGTAATTGGTGCTTTTTACGCAATCGTAAAAAATGAATTACCTGTTTATTGTATTGGATTAATTCCATCAACTGATAATAGAATTAATTCTGACGCATTGGTACCGGACGATGTGATCACGATGCACAACGGAACTACCATTGAGGTTTTAAATACGGATGCTGAAGGTAGATTACTTTTAGCGGATGCCTTGAGTTATGCAAAAAAATATGATCCCGAATTGGTAATTGACCTTGCCACCTTAACAGGAGCAGCAGCCGTTATAACAGGAACTTTGGGAAGTGCTTTGATGGGTACCGACACTAAGTTCAGAAATGCATTAATGGAATGCGGAGAAATTACTGCGGAACGCCTTTGGGAGATCCCATATTGGAAAGAATACGCCGATATGTTAAAAAGTGATGTTGCCGATATGAAAAACATAGGTGGCGCAGTTGGCGGAAGTGCAACTGCAGGAAAGTTTTTGGAGCATTTTACAAATTATCCATGGATACATCTCGACATTGCCGGTCCGGCCATTTTAAAGGAAGATGAACCTTACAAACAAAAAGGCGCCAGCGGAGTTGGTGTAAGATTATTATACGCTTTCGCAAAAAGATTTGCCGAATTAAATTAAATAATGCTCTTACTTTTTAATTGAAATTAAGGTCGCTGACAATTTTTATTCATCATCCTCCTCCTCCAGTTTAAAATTATTTTTGGTTTGTTTCGCCCTATCACTTTTGTTGAGAATATTCAGCAAAAACCCACCCGTTGCATTTATCTTACTCATATGTGTGTTGTCGGGGTTAAGATATTGCTGGTACAAAATATTTATTTCGAAACCAATTCTCCGCGAAAAATAATAGGCAATTCCGGGACCTGCAGAAACACTTGTATGATCTACAATACTTTTGGAATATCCATAAGTAGTTGCGCGATCAACACCCACTTCTAATGTTGCGAGTATGAAAGTTGAAGCTGAAAGAGGATAATAATATTTTACCTGCGGAGTGAATTTTATTGCAGAAATAAAATTGGTATCCAGTGTCATAGTATAATTTATTGCAAAACCTGTGAGCCATTCGTCGGTAATAAAATATCCAAAACGTGGGGTTATGGTAAATTTGTATTCATTAAAATCAACTTCCCGGGAGGATGTGAACGAGGCTCCGCCACCCGTTCTATAAGTGCCCTTACCGGTCGGGTACCGCTGTGCTAAAGCAACTGCCGGGAAAAGCAGTGCAAGTAAAAATAGTGTTTTTATCATGGTTTTTCATTTAAAGTGTTGAGGTATGTAAAAATAAGGAAGTGCTTTCAATAATAAAAATCATTTGCCTGCAACCTTTGCAGTAATATATTGACTCAGCAGTTCTATCGCTACATGATTATCACCACCTACAGGAACAATAATATCGGCATATTTTTTAGAGGGCTCAATAAATTGCTCATGCATGGGTCTTACTGTAGTTAGGTATCTGCTCATTACTTCCTCAACATTTCTTCCCCTTTCCTCCATGTCGCGTTTTACAACACGCATTAATCTATGGTCTGCGTCAGCATCTATAAATATCTTTAAAGAAAATTCATTTCTTATTATATCACTTGTAAGAATTAAAATACCTTCAACAATTAAAACTTTATTCGGTTTTACAGGATGTGTAGTATTTTTTCTTGCACAGGTTATCATGCTGTAAATTGGTTGTTCAATAATTTCTCCATTCTGTAATTGACGGATATGCTTCAATAATAATTCCCATTCTATTGCATCCGGATGATCGAAATTTGATTGTTTGCGTTCCAACTCAGTAAGCTCAGCGTGATCTCGGTAATAGGCATCCTGAGAAATAACTGCAACACTGTCTTTATCAAGACTTGCAATTAATTTATTCACGAATGTTGTTTTACCTGAACCTGTTCCGCCTGCAATTCCAATAATAATCATCTGTTAATTTTATGCGAAATTAATGAGATAAGAATACTTTGTTTACTCTTGGATTCATGATCTTAAAAAATAAAGGTGGGAAAAGCGATAAAATGATCATTGCAGGATATCCTGCGGGCAATTGTGGCGCTTCATCCAAATGCCTTAAAATTTGATATTTTCTTGATGCCAAAAAATGGTGATCGGAATGTCTCGTTAATTCATATAAAACCAATCTTCCTATCACATGATCCGAATTCCATGAATGCCAGGGTTGCACACGTTCATAATTTCCGGAAGCAGAAAGTTTACGCTGCAATCCGTAATGTTCGATATAATTAACCGATTCCAGCAATAATATTCCAACTAATGAAGCACTCATAAATAAAAACATGGTAAGCGGAGAAAAAACAAAACTGATGGCGATTAGCGACGCCAATTGCAATAAAAAAAATAAAGCCATTTCATTGCGGAACGAAAAAAATGATTGTTTATCATCCTTTAATTCTTTCATTTGAATATGCCAAGCAGAAATATAAGATCCAACAATTGTTCTGAAAAAAAAGGAATAGATTGGTTCATTTAATCGGGCTGAACTCGGGTCGCCTTCTGTAGAAACTCTTTTGTGATGCCCTTTGTTGTGTTCAATAATAAAATGCATGTAGAGAGAGGTCAACAATAATGACTTTGACAATATTCGTTCAAATTTTGATTTTCTATGTCCTAACTCATGCGCTACATTTATGCCTATCACTCCACAACAAATACCTGTGCTGATAACCATTCCCAATATTTCCCACCATTGGAGTGATTGAAAAGTAACGGTAAACAAAAAATAAACTACTATTGCGTACTGTACCGGCACATTAAGAAATAAAATAAGGTTATAAAATGGATCCTTTTTTGCAATTTCCTCTTCAAGTGCAGATTTATTTTTTACATTAAGCGGCAAGATCATTTCTACAGCTGCCAAAAAAAGAAATGCGTAAACGGGTGTTACAAACACCCATATTCCTTGAAAATAAAGGGCTAAAAACGCACATCCGGGAATAGTAAAGGCAACCAAATATTTTAATACACTCGCGATTCTCATAATTCAAAAATAAGAAAAAATTTATTATCGTTAAAAGTCATAACGTTTGCTGATCCATATCACGCTTCAGCGCATGAACTAATACGGCTTTTATAAAGTTAATAGAATAGAAATATCAATTTTTATGGACACCACTAAAAAAATAGGAAACAATTTCAATCAATTGAAGTTACAGCAAACACTCCGTTTTGAACAATTTTATGCGTTAACTGAATTGTGCGTGAAAACAGGGACAACAACGGGCAGGGAATTAACACCAAACCGAATAGATGCAACCAAACTGAATCTGCAAAGGATGAACAGATTGATAAAAACAGCGCATTTAATGCCCTTTTGGGATGCGGTAGATAGAAAACAAACGGAAAATCTTCGTTGGTTAATTTTAACAGAAGCCTGGTGCGGTGATGCAGCTCAAATAGTTCCGGTGTTGCACAAAATAGCCGATAAACTGCTTATTAGAATGGATCTTATCCTGCGGGATGAACATCCTGAAATAGCGGATAAGTATCAATTCAATGGAACTAATTCTATTCCCAGGTTAATTTGTTTTGATACCGAAACCGGTAATGAATTAGGCGTTTGGGGGCCAAGACCAAAAGAGGCGCAGGAAATTGTGGAGGAAGCCAAATCTAAAGGCATTCCCCATGACGAATGGGTAATTTATGTTCAAAATTGGTATAACCAAAATAAAACTGTTAGTTTGCAAAACGAACTATTTTCGTTCGTAAGTAATTGTTTGGTATAAATGTCAATTTTCTCCTTCGAAAAGATCAATACAGGTGACAATCGTCCACCCATGCATAAGCATGATGAAAAAAAGCATCTGCAACTCAGTATTTTTATGCCTTTGGTTTTTATCATCATAATTTGGATTGTAAAATTGTTCGAATTTGTTAGCGGAATTGACCTTAGCCAATATGGTTTATTGCCGAGACATTATAGCGGATTAAGGGGAATTTTGTTTTCTCCATTTATCCATGGCGATTGGAATCACTTATTTTCCAATACGATACCATTTTTTGTCCTTTCTTTTTTAATGATATTTAATTACCGGAAAGTTGCATTTAAATCTTTCGTTTTTATATTTTTCACCTCCGGTATACTCGTTTGGTTATTTGGCAGAGAAAATTATCATATTGGTGCGAGCGGATTAGTTTACGGAATGGCATTTTTTATTTTTTTCAGTGGAATATTTCGTAAAAACATTCAATCAATTGCACTTTCATTACTCATCGTATTTATATATGGAAGTATCGTTTGGGGTATTTTACCTATCGACACTAAAACTTCGTGGGAAGGGCATTTGATGGGTGCAATCTGTGGATTTATCACTGCATTTTATTTCCGCAAAGTTGATCTCCCGGCTGAGCTCATTTTAGAGGATGATGAGGATGAACCAGAACAGGAGGAGGAGATAACAGTGCATTATGAATTAACCAATAATGACGAAAAAAAATAATGCAGTTGGAAATTAAAGTAACTTCCGATGGTTCCCCAACTATTTATTCCCCTGAACTTAACGAGCATTATCATTCCATAAATGGCGCTTATACAGAATCAAAACATGTTTATATCAATGCCGGACTTTTAGAAAAACAAAAATCCGGTTTACAACAGATAAATATTCTGGAGATTGGATTAGGAACTGGACTAAACCTGATACTCACGAAAAACGAGTGTGCCGTTTTCGGAGGGAAAGTTCTTTATCATGCCTTAGAACCCTTCCCATTAGAAACAAAATTGATTACCGCATTAAAAGATTTTGATATGAAACAATTTGGACTTGACACAAATTTATTTTCATTGATCCATGAAACTGCGTTTGAAAAAGAAATCGATTTGTCGCCAGAACTTAGTTTTATTAAAATGAACTGCACTCTTGAAAATTTTTCAAGTTTAACCTCTTACGACCTCGTTTATTTTGATGCCTTCGGACCACAGGTGCAGCCAGGTGTATGGTCGGAAGAAAATTTTCGAAAAATATTTGAATTAATGAATCCTTCAGGTATTTTGGTAACCTATTGTGCGAAGGGCGCTGTTAGAAGAACTATGTTATCGGTAGGATTTACCATAGAAAGAATTCCGGGACCTCCCGGAAAAAGAGAGATGCTTCGCGCTACTAAAAAGTAAATTACCTTTGTGGTGTGATAGATTTTTTAATTGTAGGCGGCGGATTTTCAGGCATTGCATTTTCCTGGGAATTGGAACAAAAAAATATCAGTTATAAACTTGCCGACCCTGGTTTATACAATTCAGCAACCACTGTTTCGGGGGGGTTAATAAATCCTATTACCGGTAGAAAATCTTCACTTCAGTGGAATATAGCCGAACTACTTCCTCTTATTAAAAATAACTACTTACTTCTGGAGAATACATTGCACTGTAAATTATTATATGAAACAAATATTTTAAAAATTCACAAAAGCGAATCCGCACTCGAAGAATGGCAGAGAGCCCAATTGAATATTAATTTATTACCTTATATTAATAATAAATTTGATGTTTCTTTATACAATCGTTTTCTTGATTTCAGATTTGGCGCTGTTAGTATTAATTCAGCACTTCGCATCGATACCGAAATGCTTACGAATAAATATTTCAACTTCATTGAAACAAAACGAATAAAAAGAGTTATCGAACACAGTGAAATTACCATTAGCGACTCCGGCATATCCCACCAAAATGAAAATTACAAATATATTGTGTTTTGTGAAGGTATAAATGCGCTTAAAAACCCCTGGTATAAAAACATTCCTTTTAAACCTGCAAAAGGAGAATGTATAATACTGGAAATACCAAATTTTTCGACCGAATTGATCATACACAAGGGCATTATCTTAATTCCTTTGGGAGAAAATAAATATTGGGCAGGAGCAACAAATACCTGGGATGATTTAACCACTGAAAAAACTTTAGCGGGTGCAGAGGAACTCGAACTGGGATTGCAACAACTCTTAAAAGTGCCTTATTCCATTTTGGAATACAAAGTAGCAATAAGGCCAACGATACGCGACAGAGCTCCTGTAGTTGGCGGACACCCAAATTACAAGAATATATTCATACTCAATGGCATGGGTACTAAAGGCGCTTCCCTTTCCAATTTTTATGCGCAAAAATTAGTGAATTTTATTCTATATGGTCACGAAATTCCCAAAGAGGCAAATATTAAGCGATTTTATGATTTATTAAGAGAATAAATTTTGCTCTGCTACTCTTCTCCCCTATTTTTACTGCGCCAATTTATTTGATATGATAAGACCTTTAATTTTAATTTTCCTGATAACAGCTGCCATAACAGTTTTTTCCCAATCCACAAGTTTTAATTGTTATGTGCCGGATGCCGGAGCAGTAATTCGCGATCACAATACAGATTTCATTTCGTTAGATCTTGAACTCAGTTTTGTTCCGGAGGAGGGAAAAGTTAGCGGTATTGCACAATATGTTTTTATCCCTATACAACAAAAAGTTGATTCTGTTTTTCTGGATGCACCGGGTATTTTAATTGAATATGTTTTATTGGATAATACAAAAACAAAATTTAACATGGATAGTGCCGGAACAACCGTATTTTTTAATCCGCCATTACAGAGAAATTCAAATCATACCCTGACAATTAAGTATGATGCCTATCCAAAACGGGGTATTTATTTTAATGGTTGGAACAATAAAAACACCGATAGTGAAACTGATCCTAACGTAATAAGAAAACAGATTTGGACACAGGGACAGGGTACAGACAATCGTTATTGGATACCATCGTACGATGGTGTAAATGACAAGCTCATCAGCTCATTAAAAATTACTTTTAATTCCGGATATACCATTATTTCGAACGGAGAAGCGGGTGAAATATTGCAGAATAAAAATGGAACGATCACCCAAACCTATAAAATGGTACATCCCCATAATATTTATTTAATTATGCTTGCGATAGGCAAATATGATCATTTGGATTACCCGAGTAAAAACGGAATAACTACAAAACAATATTATTATCCCGGCACAAAAAGCATTGCAGAATTCACTTATAAATATTCTGCAGAAATGATGGATTGGATGGAAATGGAAACCGGCTTGAAATATCCATGGACAACCTATTGCAATGTTCCGGTGCAGGAATTTTTATATGGTGCAATGGAAAATACTACGGCAACTATTTTTTCCGATTTTTTTTATCAGGACGAAAGAACTTTTCCGGATAAAAATTATGTAGATATCAATGCACATGAATTAACGCATCAGTGGTTCGGTGATTATGTTTCAGCCTGGAGTGGAGCACACCACTGGTTACAGGAAAGTTTCGCAACGTATTATGCAAAGAAATTCAGAGAACACATCAGCGGTGATGATTTTTACCAATGGAACAGACGTGGAGAAATGAATACAGCCTTTGATGCTGATGGAAAAAACAATTATCCTGTGGCACATAGCCAGGCTGGCTCACCACGCGTTTATCAAAAAGGAAGTATTGTTCTGGATATGTTGCGTTATGTAACCGGCGACGAACAATTTAAAATTGTGATCAAAGAATTTCTTGAAAAATACCCTTATGCAAATGTGGAGTCGCATGATTTTGAAATGCAATTTATGCGATCACTCGGAATGAATCTCGATTGGTTTTTTGATCAGTGGATATACAGAGATGGATTTCCTGAATATACTGTTAATTATACTACTGAATCACAAAATATAAATGTTTTTGTTAAACAGACACAAACACAAAACGAGACCATTCATTTATTCAAAATGCCAATTCATATTCAGGTGCATTTTAAAGATGGCTCTTTTGATGATCAATTGGTTTGGATAGAAAAAGAAGAAACTAATATTACGTTTAAAAATCCCGAAGCCCGCGAAATAGCTTTTGTATTGTTCAACCCAAACTCTATGGTGTATGCTAAATTAAAATTTGAAAAACAATACGATGAATTGCGATTCCAGGCTTTTAATGCACCTAATTTGATGGATCGTTATGATGCAATTGTAATGATGAGAGGGACAGAAACAGAGAAAAAAAGAGAAGACCTTATAAAATTGTATGCTAAAGAAAATTTCCATGCTATTAAATCGGAGATCATAACTCAGTTAAGTAATGATGACAACAAGGGCTCCATTGCAATTCTTAAACAAGGATTAAACGATGCTGATGTTTTGGTGAGAAGAGCAGTTTTAACAAATTTGCAAACCATTCCATCGAAATTGGAAAAAGATATTGTGGCAAAATTAACGGACTATAATTACAGCAATTGCGAGATCGCTTTGTTCAAACTTTGCACTTTGGATCCTAATAAAAAGAAAGAATACCTGGCGATAACTAAAGATCTTGTTGGGAGCAATAAAAATATTCGAATCACCTGGTTGGAATTGAATTATTCGGAGCAGGTTGACAATTCGATAAATGAACTTGTTCAGTATAGCAGTTCCGATTATGAATTCAGAACTAGAAATTATGCAATCAACTCCCTGGTCAATCTTAAATATTGCAACAAGCAGGTTGTGATCAATTTATTCGATGCCGCTTTGTCAACAAACAACCGTCTTTCCTCCCCTGCCCGCAATGCTCTTAAAAAGTTGAAGGAAACCCCTTCTTGTGCTGAGCTGATTAAAAACTATTACGAGGAAAATAATTGGGACGAGTGGCAAAAAAATAAGCTAAAACCGATTTTCAATTGAAAAAGCAATCAAACACACAAAGTTGTAAAGAGCTCTTACTGTACAAATTTTTAACTTTTCAACTCCCTATCCACAGAATTTCCATCTAAATCAACACGTTATCAACATCTGACGTTTAAAATATACAATAAGTGATATTTTAAACGTTTAGATGAGGTACGTCGTTCTGTATTGCAACAATCACGGTACTTTGAGCGGTTTTAACGCTCGGGTATAATGATGGCTTTTCTTTACTGGAATTATGTAATTCGTTATTTAACGGAATTGCCTGTGTATTACATTTTGAACGGGTTTTCTTATAATAAGCGAAGTTTGTTATTGTCAATTTTTTAATTCCTTTTCAAGTAGGGAAATTAAATTTCAAATAGTTGACAGGTTCAAGTATGAATGAAGAAAAGAGATCTGACAACAGAGGCCGGTGGCTGTACCTTGTACTAATATTTCTATTAGTCGGGATGAACGGCTGGTTATTCTACAATGCCTTCCAAAACAAAGAGGACAGGCTCCGCAGTGCCCAACAAATAGAAGAGGCCCGAATTCTTTATAGTCAGCTGGAGGTGCAGTTTAATGAATCAAAAAGGGAACTGCTTGATCAAAAGGGTGATTTTTCCACAAAGGACTCTTTGATCTCTGCTCTGGAAGGCGAACTTGATGCACGAAGAAATGAGATTACTACACTATTGAAAACATGTAACTTTTTTAATGGAGGAGTTACAAATAATCAAAAAAAGTTAGATGAGGTAAAAGAGGAAATTGTTTCTCTTGAGGTAGATTGCAGCACTTATAAAGCGCAGCTGGATGAGCTGAATGCGAAGTTTTTAGCATTGCAGGAAGACTTTGAGGAGCTTACCATTCTTTATGAAAAGGAAGTTAGGCGCAGTGAAGAATTAACCTTCGACAGAGATTCCATACTTGATATCGGTGGATTTATTTTAGCTAAGGATATTACAATCACCGGTGTTCGTAAAAAAGGAAACGGCAATGATTCGGAAGGGCAAAATGCGAAACACACCGATCGTTTAAAGATTTGTTTTGATTTGCTTCCAAATAAATTATCAGCAGGAAAAGAGCAAACCTTTTTCGTAAAGATAATTGGGCCAAATGGCAAAACATTATTTAATACAGAAAATGGCTCCGGCGAATTTAACAATAAAGAAAAACGGGAAGACAATCTTTTCTCCAAATCTGTCAGTTTAAAATATGATGGCGGCGATGTGGAAAGTCATTGTGTATATTGGGAACAAGAAGAAGAATTTAAAGCGGGTTCTTACACCGTAAAAGTATTCCATAACGGATATATGTCGTCGAGAAGCACCTTCACACTGAAGAAACCGGTTCTGGAAGATTTGATGTCGCGCATTGGAAATTAGTTTTAAATAGAAGTTTTTAGGAGAGCCGGGCTGAAAAGTGCGGCTTTTTTTTTAAGAGTGATGAGTGATGAGTGATGAGT
>CAZXBG010000096.1:0-7847 GCA_964638865.1 uncultured Chitinophagales bacterium
AGTAATGAGTAATGAGTAATGAGTAATGAGTAATGAGTAATGAGTAATGAGTTTAGTTCTTCGTGTTAGATGGAGCAAACTTGACTATTGACTCTTGTCTGCTGTCTCATGACCATTCCCATTCCTTTTCCTCAACAAAAAAGGCGACAAAAAATTTGTCGCCTTTTTTATTAAAATGAATTATTTTAGAAATTAAATAATATTCCAAAATTAAATGTTCCGGCCCAATCAAGACCAAATGAACTTGAACTATATTCTTCAGTATATGGATCATCCATATAATCTTTAAGATCTGCAGTTTCTTTATAAGAAGAGAAACCTAAAAATCCATAAGAAAAATCAAGCCCGCATCTATCGGTGAGACTAATAGTTGCACCGGGATTAATTCCAACTCCAAAGGAAGAAACCTTAGTTTCTGTAGTTGTTGTAGTACTGCCATCATTGTAATCTTCTGTCATAGAGCCAAAGCCAATTGGAATACCCAAATGGGCGTAAAGATGAACCATGTCACCATGAACATAATAATACCGAGCACCAGGAGTGATCGTGAACATACTTGTGGTATTGGTAAGTTCATCACCTGTTATAAAAACATCAACTGCAACTGACTTAGTCTGGGAGAAATCAATTCCTACTCCTGCTCCAAAGTCTTCGGTAATCATATATCCGATCCATGGACCAAGATTGAAGGAACTGTATTTAGGCAGATCAGTTGTAGTACTTGTTCCACCTGCTGTAGAAGTTAAGGTTGCAGAAGACGAACTAAAACCAAGAGTACCTCCAACTAATATAGTTCCCTGTTCAATTTGTGCGTTTACCTGTGCAAATGCGAACAGGCAAATTGATAAAATGACAATGTTTTTTTTCATAATATTTATATTTTGGGTCTAAAATTAAACTCTTGTTACTTTGGAGAGTATAACAAATATCAACCTTTTGGAAATCCAGTGCATTATAAATACTACATGTGCCGCTACTCGGGCATATATAGGGTATCATAACTAACCCCATAACCACACCAGATACCAAGGCCTCCTGTAATATTGGTTTGTACAATTGTGGCAGAGGAAAAAGGGCCATCTGTACCACTGTCAAATTCCAAAGTTCTCCAAAAATCGTAAGAAGGATAATCAATGGTACACCATTTTAAAATAACAGTATCTCCTGCCAAAAAATAACCATAGGGAAGTTGCTCAAAATCCTCCGTTGGATTAAACCCCCGATCGACAGTAAAATCAAAACTTTGCCCATTAATTAAATTATCATCAAACACACTGGAAAAACCTGAATAATATGCTTCACTGTTTCTTTTTGTAAAATAGCGATAAAAATCTCCGGGTTCAGCCGGATCTGTTAATGTAAGATAAAGTCTGAACAAAGAATCATTCTCCGGATCATCATGTTCGCGATAATAAACGGAATCCGGAGGAACCGGTGGAAAAATGGTTGTAGAGGAAGTGATTGTTTTTCCATCAAATTGAATATTAAGATCATACGTTTTACCCTCCTCGCCTGTAAAAGCAGGAAAACCTGTAAAAATATCCGGAACTGTATATAAACAAATATTTAATGGAATAGTGCCGGTAGTATCTAAATCGACGCCTAAAAATGCCGCAACCAAAGGAATTATTTCGTCGGGCAGATCAGCAAGACAAAATTCCGATAAGTCAACAGTATTAATACCATCACTTACTGTAACTATCGCTCCGTGCACATAATAATTGTCTAATTCATTAAAATTTACTTCCCCATAAAAAGGAACCGTTGATGTTAAGGAAATAATTGGAGGTAATCCTTGTTCTATACTTCCCTCCACTACAATTTTAGATTCAGGATTTGGAATATCAATTGTGATATCTTGCGTACAGGAATTTAATACAAAAACCATTGCGATAACAGTTGGTGTCAATAATTTAAAATTAGTTGTTTTTTTAATTTTCATCTTATATAAAAATTTGTTTTATTTTGAAAATTTAAAATTCCAGGTAATACTTGGAATGATTGGAAAAATGGAAACCTGTTTTGCCTGTACATCAACAGACCCATAAGCAAAATCACCTTCCCACGTAGTATAAATAAAATAAGGATTTTTTCGGGAATACACATTATAAATAGAGAAATTCCAACTCGACTCATATTTCTTTTCCGGTTTGTTGTGCAGGGTAGCAGAAAGATCTAAACGGTGATAAGCGGGTAATCTATATCCATTTCTCGGGCCATAATCAGTTTGCAACTGACCTCCTATTACATAAAAACTTTCTACAATGGTTGTGGCTTGTCCTGTTGCATAAACAAAAGTTGAAGCAAAATCCCATCGATCATTTAATTTATAAATTGCGACGATCTCAAGATCATGTATACGATCGTACTTAGTCGGGAACCAGGTTTCTACAGTTTGAAGATCGTCGAATTGTCTTTCTGTTTTGGAAAGTGTATATCCTATCCATCCGTTAAATTGTCCTTTTGCTTTTTTAATAAAAAATTCAGCTCCGTAACTTCTTCCTCTGCCGAATACAAAATTCTCCTCAATATCAATTCCCAATTCGGGTACATATCCGTCTGCAAATTCAATCTGATTCTTCAGGTCTTTATAATATACTTCAATACTTGTTTCATATTTATTACTGTAAAAATTTCGGAAATATCCAAGTGAATATTGTATTCCAATTTGTGGTTTCACCTTTTTGGAGCTTGGTATCCAAAGATCTGTCGGGAGTGTGCTTGTTGAACTACTCACAAGGTGAATATATTGATTATTAAATGTTACACCGGCTTTAATGGATGAATTATTATCTACAATTATGCGTGCATTTATTCGGGGTTCCAATCCAAAATAATCCGCAATTGGTGTTCCCTTTTCATAATATACGGTATCAATAACCTGCTGATTACTTTCATCGTAAATTATATCATTGTAGGGTCCTATCTGCTGGAAATAACTTCCCCTAATACCGATATTTATTTTTATAAGATCGGTGATATCAAATTCATCCTGAATATAAATTCCGGCTTCATGTGCGTATTTGCGACTTAAAGTATCTGTAGAAAAATCCACATCATCAAAATTTCCTGATGCAGAGTATGGGATAAAAGTGTGATAAATATAATTGCCACCAAACTTTATATTGTGGTTTGAACCGGGATAATAATCCAGATCAATTTTACCGTTCCAGTCCTGAATTCCCGAATATAAATTAAAATTAAAGACCTGAAATGCACTTTCCACGGCAAAATCGAAACTGTTGTATATCGCACTTACATTCATAAATAATTTATCGTTAAATAAATGGTTCCACCTCAAGGTACCTGTGGCATTTCCCCATGGAACGGAAACATTTAAGGTATTGTCGGGTGCCTTGTAGTTAAATACATCCTGACCGAAATATCCACTTGCAAATAATCGGTTATTATCATCGAATTTATAATTCACTTTTGTATTCAGATCATAGAAATAATATCCATTTCCCTCAAATTCGCCACCCTTTAAAAATGGTGCAAGTATGGCATCAATATAAGTGCGTCTGCCGGAAACAATAAAAGAAGATTTATCCTTAACAATTGGACCTTGCACTGTTAATCTCGAAGCAATTAAACCGATTCCCCCCTCAGCCTGATATTGCTGATTATTGCCCTCTTTCATTTGCACATCAACTACTGAACTCAATCGACCTCCATATTGAGCTGGCATTCCGCCTTTTATTAAAGTTACATTTTTAATAGCATCAGAATTAAACACACTGAAAAATCCGAAAAGATGACCTGTATTATATACCACTGCCTCATCCAATAAAATAAGATTTTGGTCTGGCCCGCCGCCTCTTACATAAAAACCGGTATTTCCTTCCCCTGCTCCACCAACTCCGGGTAATAATTGAATCGCTTTTAGTATATCTACTTCGCCAAAAAGGACAGGAATTGTTTTAATCTGCTCAATATTTAATTCTACTCTACCCATATCAGTACTCTGCACATTTGCATCCTCTCTTTCTCCTTTTATCACCACTTCTTCCAACTCCTGACCCAGTTTTAAAGAAATATTAAGCCGGACATCAGCATTCAATAAAATGGACTTGTTCTGAGTTTCATAACCAATATAGGAGCTAACAATTTCATAATTTCCCTCCAGTAATGTCAGGGAAAAAAAACCATAGATATTTGTAACAGTGCCCGTTGCAACTTCATTTTTGAGATAAACATAAGCTCCTATTAGGTCTTCACCCGTTTCGGCATCCTTAACATAACCACTTAAGGTATATTTGGATTGGGAAAATATGGGGATGGAAATGATCAACATCCAAACAATAACAAAGTACTTTTTCATTTATACACTGAATAACGCTGCAAAGTAAAGATGTGTTTAAACAAGAATGAAATAATTTCGATGAACGGCAGGGAAAATGGCATGAAACAATTGAGAATGGAAAATTGAGAAAGAAGGATAAAGAATGTCTAATTAATACCAATAATCACTTTTGGGAGTCATTTCAGACAAAAAATCTTAATTTAGCACTGCCTATAAGTCACTTTAGTATGATATTTGAAAGTTCAGTAATAATAAATTTAATAAAATGAAAAAAATAATTCCATCCTTGATGCTGTTTGCATTCTTGGTTTCTTGCTCAAAAGTGCCGATCACAGGACGCAATCAACTGCATTTATTACCTGAAAGTCAGATGATAGCTATGAGCCTTACCGCTTATAGTGATTTTTTGAAAACAAGTGAAGTAGTAGAAAAGGGCAATGATTATTCCTCTGTGAATCGTGTGAGCGACAAGCTGATACCTGCTGTGGAAGCCGTTTTGAAGCAGGAAGGTTATGCAGATCTAATCGAAGGATATGTATGGGAAGTAACCCTAGTAGAAAGCAAGGAAGTGAACGCCTGGTGTATGCCAGGAGGTAAAATTGTTGTATATACCGGAATTTTGGATTATACCAAAACAGATGCCGGTTTAGCTGTTGTAATGGGTCATGAAATTGCCCATGCAGTTGCACGACATGGTAATGAACGCATGAGTCAGGGGCTTTTGGCATCAACAGGGTACATTGCATTGGACATCGCCCTTGCCAATCAACCAACTGAAACGAGAGCTTTGTTATTAGGTGCGGTTGGTGTAGGAACAACAGTGGGTGTTTTGTTACCTTTTTCAAGATTGCAGGAATCAGAAGCTGACCGCTTAGGGTTGATTTTTATGGCAGCTTCAGGGTATGATCCGCATACCGCAATTGATTTTTGGACAAGAATGTCGGCAAATGGCACTTCCGTTCCTGAATTTTTGAGTACACATCCAAGTGATGAAACAAGGATAAATAATATCAAGAATGAATATATGGTAGAAGCAATGAAATTCTATAAAACTAACTAATTTAAGGTGTTGCCTGTTGCAAAAAAGCGATCATTTAAACAAATATTAAGTTTTGTAAAACAAATTCACATCGAGTCGCAGAAAGGTGAATATAATGACTCGTTGGAAGTTTTGCTTTGGAATGGGAAATATATGCTAAACTCCCCAAATGCAACTTATTCTTATGAAGATCGTTACACTTCTTACAGAACTGCACTTAATCTTATCAATCCCAAACTAATAAATGTTAAGTCAGTTTTGGTATTAGGATTAGGTTTAGGAAGTATACCTCAAATGTTGCAAAAAATACATAAAATAAATTGTAACATCAATTGCGTTGAATATGATAAGACCATAATTGAACTCGCGGAAAAATATTATCCGACTGATTGTAATTTTTCAAAATTAAAGATACACCACAGCGATGCCTTGGAATGGATGAAATTAAATACAAATAAATTTGACCTCATCACGGTAGATCTTTTTATTGATAAACATGTACCTGAAAAATTTTATACCGAAGATTTTATGTTATCAATAAAAACATCTTTAACGGACAATGGCGTATTGTTATTCAGCCGCTTGAAAGAAAATTACAAATCAGAAAAGCTGTTGAATGATAATTTAAAAAAAGTTTTTTTGGGGGGAGATGATATTGATACGGGAGGAAATTTAATTTACTGTTTTAAAACTGAAGGATATTGAAGGCAGGTAACGATATTCAACATGCAGCGGCATTACTCAAAAACGGAAAGGTAGTTGCAATACCTACCGAAACTGTATATGGTTTAGCTGCAAATGCATTTAATGCAGAAGCAGTGATCACCATTTTCGAAATAAAGAACAGACCAAAATTCAATCCTTTAATCGTTCATGTTGCATCATGGCAAATGGTGGAAAAAATAACTGCTTCCATCGATCCTCTTTTGAAACAAATTGCAGAGAAATTTTGGCCCGGACCATTAACAATATTATTTCCGAAATCGGATGCCATCCATCCAATTATTACAGCCGGCAGTGCCTACGTTGCTGTGCGAATGCCAAATCATCCACTTACTATTCAATTATTAAAAGAACTTGATTTTCCGCTGGCAGCACCAAGTGCAAATTTGTTTGGGAAAATTAGCCCTACTACTACAGCACATGTATTAGAACAACTTGGAGATCAGATTGATTATGTGCTGGATGGAGGCGAATGCAGTGTTGGTGTTGAATCCACCATTATTAAAATGAATATGTATGAAAAGGTGGAGATTTTGCGTCCGGGAGGTGTTTCGGCAGAAGAAATTGCTGAAATAACCGGTTATTTGCCAAAAACCGTTTCAGGTAGTGATTCTCCGGAAGCACCCGGTATGTTAAATAGTCATTACGCTCCTAAAATTCCTTTAGTCATAGGAAATATTGAAGAGCTTGTAAACCGATATGCAAATAAAAAAATTGCCGTTTTGGCCTTTTATCAAAAAATTGACCATCCGTCTGTAATAAAATATTATCAACTGTCTCCTAAAAAAGAACTGCACCAAGCAGCTCATAACCTCTTTTCACTGATGCATGAGGCTGAAAATTCAGGTGTCGATCTCATTATCGCAGAGTTACTTCCTGAAGAAGGTATAGGAAGAGCTATTAACGACAGGTTAAAAAGAGCCTCTTTTTAGTTACATAATATAAAAGGAAAGTATAACTTTGCAGCTATTGCTCATTATTAATAATATGGCATGATTTTTACAAATATACTCAATACTAAAAAACAATAAAATGAAAAAAGCAAGTTTACTCCTGGTTATGATCGCCACCCTACTGTTTAATAACAGTTATGCCCAGGTAACTACAAAAGGCGGTACAGATTCAAAAACTGAAAAGAAAGATGATACTAAGTCAGGTGATAAATCTGATAAAAAAGAAAAAGTACAATCTGAAATGTCAGGTGATGCAGCTTCTACAGCAAAGGATTGGACCTCAAAAATGGATGAAATTTGTAACCTTGATGCAGGTCAGGAACAAAAAGTAATGGCGATCAATCTTCGTTATGCAAATAAATTAGAAGATCTGAAAACTAAATACAAAGGCATGGAAAATCCAAATGCCGATGCAGCAAAAGCGGAAAAAGACGAAATGACTAAACAACGTTTCAAAGAATATTCTCAGATTCTTTCAAAAGAGCAAATGCAGAAATTCAAAGACTACCGCAACAACAAAAAAGATGAATCAGATCATTCCGGAAATAGTTCTGATAAAAAAGATGACGTGAAGGAAAAATATAAAAATGCTACTCCTGAAGAACAAGCAAAAATGAAAGAAGAAATGAAGGAGAAGAAAGAAAAGAAAAGTGCTGAATAAAAAAAATAATTGAAAAAAAATCCGCCAATCGGCGGATTTTTTTTTGTGCTATTTTATTTGGCCATAGAATTAAAACCAGTACCGAAAGGGACGAACCATATTGTAACAACGGGCTTCACTCCGTGGTACGTATAAAGGGGGAACGCAGATGACGCTGATTTGGCGGAT
>CAZXBG010000096.1:7947-16501 GCA_964638865.1 uncultured Chitinophagales bacterium
CTGTTTCCACCATTACCAGTCCCAAAGGGACGAACCATCTTGTAACAACGGACTTCACTCCGTGGTACGTATAAAGGGGGAACGCAGATGACGCTGATTTGGCGGATAAAAAAGGATGAAAAATGTTGGGGTTGTTGATTGCTAATAATTAAGTTAAACAAGGTTACTGTTTCCACCATTACCAGTCCCAAAGGGACGAACCATCTTGTAACAACGGACTTTCACTCCGTGTGAATTTAAAAAATGGCAAACAGATTCGATTTCTAAATCACTTATTCCTCGTAACCCAGGCATCCTTTATTCCGGTATCCGTAATAAATATCTCGCGGTAGGTGGAAGGAGAAATATTATCGGGAATTGAAATAGCAGCTAATTGATATTTGCCCCAGGGTTTTATATAACCGGTATAACCCTTTGATTTAATTTTTGAAAGAATAATTTCTACCTGCGCAGAAGTGTAATAGGAACCCGCAACTAAAATATATTTATTTTCATTTTGTACAACAGGCGTTAAATTATTTTTTACCTCAGGTGCCGTTTTTACTTCTTCAATTGGAGCTATTATTTGTCTATCACTGAGCTTATCGGCTTTTCTGAAATATGCAATACCGGTATTGACTTCAAACTTTATAGGTTCGTATTTTTCAAGCAAAAAAGTATTTTTCGTAAATATTTTTTTCATCCCGAATATTTCTGCATAATCAAAACCATTCATGCTCGTTTGAATAAATATTTGCATGGTCAACATTGTGAGCAAAAGCACAGCGGCTATTGGTAAAAGGGAATCAGAAAAAGTTCTCTTTTTACGTGGTTTCGCAACAGTTATTGCTTTTAACGGTTTTACTTCAAATGATTTTTGTTCTCTTGTAATTGGTTGAGCCGTGAACGAGTAAAGTCCATAACTCTGCATTAAGAAGTTTTGTGAATTGTCAGGTAAAAATTGAATGTTATTCTCCACATCAAGTGTCAAGCGCCCAATGCCAGCAAGTTTCACAGGTTTGTGCTCATACAGTGCTTCTCTGATCTTCACAACAAATTCAGAAATAAGGTTTTCTGCCTGTTTAGTGGTTACATATTCCTCTGTTACAAGCGAACTGATCAGTAAACCATCGTTGGAGGTGAGATTTACGTTAAAAGCCACCGATTTTGAAGGACTATTAAAAATAAATGAGGTAGGATGCACTTTTGCAGGCTGGTAATTGGTCACAAACCCACCAAAACCAGGCACAATCACATAATTGTGATCGTGTAGTAACTTAACAATATGCTGTGTAATCTTCTGCAACAGTCGTAATTAACTGCAAATATCCTAAGCTATAACATAAAAAACAGGAGAAGAAATCCACCATATGTTTAAAACGTAAATGATATCCCTGCCAATGCCTGTATGCCGTACGACGGATAATTGTAATATCGCTGATATTTAAAAGAGGCCATATTGTTCACATTTACAAAAATGTTAAAGTATTTAGAATACCTATAATTTGCGCCCAGGTTAAAGTCAACAACGCCGTTTATCTCCTCTTCAATTTCACCCGGTAACAAGGCATAGGTTTTTCCCAGTCCAAAAATGTCTACATTCATGTTTAACTTTTTGTTAAATCGGTACATTCCACTAAGTGTCCACTCTAGTGTTGGACGATGGTATGGATTGTCAAATCTTTTTATCTCTGAAAAAGTAAAGGCATTAACCGAACCGGTAAACCGGAATTTATCAATGTTAAAATAGCTGAGTTCAATATTTCCTCCCCAGATAGTAGCATCACTATACTCAACATTAAATCTTTTCATGTCAGAACTGTCGTTAATATAAAAAGGCAAATCTTTGGCGGATTTCTGATACCCTTTAACACTAAAGGAAAAATTGCCATTGGTGGAGCCGCGTAATCCTGCAAAAATTTCTTGAATTGGCGAATTAATATAATCTAAAGTGTCGTTTACAAATGGATTTTCCTCTACAATATTTGCGAAATTATTTTTTTGCAGATGACCTTGAGCTCCCGCTATAAATACAAATTTGTCACCTATCAAATCATAAGAAAAAAGGATATCAGGTAAAAAATAGGCATTCTCATCTTTGTCAACTTTTACTCCGGTGCCAATATTTAAACTCCATTCATTCTTGATCATTTTATAATAAGGTTTCAATCCAGACAGTGAATTGGCATTTTCCCCTGCTCCTTCATAAGCATAATATTCATAAGAGACCTCAGTACCTAAAATACTTTTATTTTCTAATTTCTTTTCACCAAAGGCGGTAATAAAAGGATTAATTTCCTTGTATTTGTTAATATCGGTAATTCCTGTAAATCCGAATTTCATTCCAAAATCCATATTAAGCGGATTATCACCAATATTGTGAAATCCTACATCAAATCCATATTTATTAAATACCTGTTTAATGTCGGTCCCTTTTATTGTAGTATCCTCATCGTTGTATCCATAATAAAATAAAGAGTTGCGTGAATAATACGCATTTATAGGCAAAGCATATTTATCGTCGAAATAAAATTTCGCATTTCCTCCTAACCTAAGATCGTTATAATTTTGATTTTCTAAACTACCATTGGAGGAAATATATTTTCCATATAATCCATAAGTATATTTTTTATTTCTGTTGGAGTTGATATATACTTCAGCTAGTGGAGTAAATTGTGTTCCGAATCCCGCTTTCACATAAATATTATCCAGCTCTTCAGCAGGTGCATCCGGCAATCTTATTGGTTTTACCTTTACCGGCTGATATGGGATCTGATAAAAGTCGATCGGGATATTATAATCCAGTTTCTCCGGTTTGATATTATTTACCGGTATTTGTGCATCGAAACTTTCTTTTACTGCGTCTGCGAGAATAGGATTATAAGCACTTACTACATCCACATCTTCATTACCAGTCACCTGCGCCTGTAAAACCCTACTTGCAATTAGAGCAAAAGAAAATAAAAAGATGAATTTTATATTTTTTAAATGAAATATCATAGTCATTTTCATATTTAATTGTTGTCAAAATTTATTTCAAGTTCCTCATTCGAATCATCAGGATTTGATTTTTTCTTTCCTGATTTTTCCATTTCTTCAATTTGCTCCAATTTTTGTTTTGCAAGTTCCACAAGATCAGGGTCGCCGGTGTAACTTTCAATTATGCTGTTTAATGTGGCCTTAGCTTGCGCAAAATCTCCTTTCGCTGCAGCAATATCTGCCATAAGAATATAACTTCTCACTATCCATTCCTCATATGCCGGCATGTCGTTAATAATTTGCTGACATTTTGTTTTTGATTCCTCTAACTTACCTTTTTGGAATAAAATATCCGCCATATGGAAACGAGATTCTACACCGAATTCATTTGTAGTTAAAGCGGCAGCTTTCGAAAATGCATCATAGGCCTTATCAATATTATTATTTGATAAATGTGCCTGTCCGGAGAAGTAATGTGCTTCTATTTTTTCGTCATTAGAAACAAGATCACTTGACAGTATTCTGTTTGCATTTATAATAACTTCATCAAAGTTGTTAAGGAAATAAGCAGTGCGCAATAAACCTACCATTGCTACAAATGTATTTTCTTTATAATCTGCAACATCATATAATTTATCGTAATAATCGTAAGCAGTTTTATAATCTTCGTTTTGATAATACTCGATCCACCCAGCACGCAATAATGCTGATTCCAGAAATTTTGCACGATTATTTTTAATGATAGATTCATAATCCGGTAGAGCTTTAGCATACTGCTCCACTTTAAAATAACTTTCCCCGCGATAAAATTCAGCCTCTGTTTTATATTGGCCTTTCGGAAACTCTCTTAAATAATCAGAAAATGCAATTGCTGCTCCTGCAAATTCAGCACCATCGAATTTATTTTTAGCATAGTCATATTTTTTCTGGTCAATTTCGGATGTTGCCGCCACTCCATCTACAGCACCGGTCTCGCCCGTTACTGTTACTATATCCAATAATCCCTCTTTCGCCTCTTTTCCTTCCGGCGAGTTTGGCGACATATCATAGGCAAGCCGGTAGTATTTTTCTGAGTTATTATAATCTTTTTCATTATAATAGATCAATCCCAATTTAAGATATGCCTTAATGGAGTAACTGCTGTTTGGTTTTGAATTTATAAGATCCTTAAAGGCGGCTATTGCCTGACTGTTTTGTTTAAGAATAAAGTGTGTATTTGCAATTTCATACATAGCATCATCTACATAAAGCGAATTGCTGTATTTAGACGTAAGTTGTTGCAAAGTTGAAATTTTACCGGAACCATTATTCTGAAGTCCTAATAACATTCCCTTTTGAAATAATGCATAGTCGACACCCTTATTATTGTTATCTATAATTTTAGTATAATTACTTTCTGCTTTTTTATAATCTTTGGTCATAAAATAACAATCACCTAACCGCAACACCGCATCTATATAAACATTATTCTGGATCAAATCGGTTTTACTTGTTTTAAGTGAAGTGGTAACTTTCGAAAAGTAATTTGCAGCATTACTAAACGATTTTTGTTTAAAATAACCGTATCCAATTGTATAATTTGAATAGGGCACTGAAGTTTCAGCCGGAAGATCTTTTGCTACTTTTGCGAGTTCCTGAAATTTGACATGGTTATTAATTGCCTGAGGATATTTCGCTTCATTAAATCGAATTTCCCCAATCCAAAAATAAGATGCCGCCTGTAGGTTTTCATCTACCGGATTTTCCAGTGACTGATTGAACATTTTTTCCGCTTCCGCATAATTTTTCTGATCAAGTAATTGCACTCCACTGTAATAAGAAACTTTTTGATATGCTTCTTTTAATTTCGGAGTTTTTTGTGGCATCTTTTCTATCACTTCCATTGCCGCAACATAATCATTTGTACTAAGTAAGGAAGTTGCCAATAATTCCTGTGCTTCCAATTTATTTTTTCCGGAAGGATATTTCTTTAAATAATCCTGAAATGCTGAAACTGCTGCGGTGTAATAGGCCGATTCATAAGATAGTTTACCATAATTCAACAAAGCATTTTCATGTATTTCTTTATCAATACCAATTCTGGAAGCTTCCATAAAAGCATTTCGTGCCTCTTCCTTTTTATTTTGATCTAGATAACAATTACCATATAAATATTGAATATGCTGATACAAAGTATCATTATCATCGGAAGTTTCCTTTAATGTTGTTAAAGCAGAAGTTACATCACCCGTCTTATATTGGGTATACGCGAGTTGGTAATAATCTTCCGAACGGATGTTTTTTGCCTTTTCTATATAATAACTTAAATATGGCAATGCCTTTTTATAATTATTCTTATAAAAATATGCTTGCCCGAGCAAACTGTTTATCTCCGCATAATACACTAATTTGGTATCTGCCATTAAAGGTTCTGCATAAGAGATCACCTTTTCATATTTGCCCTGTTGAAAATAAATATTGGAAATATAATAGGGTACAACTGCGGAATAAGGTGATACATCCTTAACAATCTCAAAACAACTTAATGCATTTTCATAATTACCTTCATCCTGCTGAATGAAACCGTAATAATAATTTGAAGCATAATAATAGGTGCTTCCCTGTTTATCTTTTAATTGCGCAAATAAAATTTTTGCTTCCGAAA
This sequence comes from uncultured Chitinophagales bacterium, assembly GCA_964638865.1. Classification (GTDB taxonomy): domain Bacteria; phylum Bacteroidota; class Bacteroidia; order Chitinophagales; family BACL12; genus UBA7236. The sequence goes on from CAZXBG010000096.1 coordinate 13,550, forward strand.
ATTTTTTCTTGTTAAATAAACTATATGCATATTGAAATTTATAAAGGTCTCTTTCCTCCAAAGAAAGATCCTTAACATCTACTTTTTCAAACCAGGTTACTGCATTGGTATATTCTTTTTTATTGTAATAAATTTTTCCCAGTTCGTTATACGCTGATCCTATTAATACATTTCCCGGGTTATTATAAATAAAATCCAGCATTTGTTTTTCTGCATCAGGATTGCGAAGTTCAATTGCGCAGCGTGCAGAATAATACTTGCTGTTGGATATATAATTAAAAATTTCGTCCTCGGTTCCTTCGGGAATTATCATGGCTACCTGGTCAAACATTTCACGGGCAGTGGAATACATTTTATTTTCATACAACTCAAATGCTTTCTTATAATCGGCATAAACATCCGAATGTATAAGTGATTGTTGAGCAAATGATCTTCCCCCTGCAACTATCAGAAAAGATAAAACCAGGAGTTTTATTATTTTTATTTTCAGCATATAAAATTCAAGTAAGTAAAATATCGTACCAATAAATAAGTAATGTAAAAACGTGGCGAAAATTACGGTTAATAACGTGTAGTAAAGGTCAAATCATATCAAAATGAATAAACATCACATTGTTGATAATGAACGCAGAACCAGGAAAAAATATTTTAACAGGTTAAAATTGGCGTATAATATAATTGAAAAGCATTCCATTTGAAATCTTCCAATTATTGACTTGGACCGCAAAATAATTACTATCAGTCCGTTTTGGCTACCCAGTTAACATCACCCATGGAATACCATCTGTTGTTGAATTTTACAGATGTAAAGGAGATCTTATAGGGCCCGCCATCACCATTAAATTTTGTTGTAACGGTTTCTGAGGGCAGATTTCCATATTTCCCCTGAACGGTTGTGGTATGCAGATATTTACAACTTTCCCATTTATTGAACATGGACCTCGCATCATTAAACCTGTTTTCCGACTCGTTCAGAAGCTCATCATATACCTTATTCACATCTTCTATCTTCTGACCATTGTGTTCCTGAATTTTTCGGAACGTACCTTTGTCGGGCATGAGCATTACCGATTTATCAAAATCGTTATCGCGTAATGTGTCAAATAATTTACGGGATAAGGTTTCATTTTCGGCTGCACCGCGTTCAACTTTGTTACAAGCAGTGCAAATGGAAATAAAACTCAGGATTAGGAATATTTGTTTCATACTGTGTGGTATTTAGTTTGTTTAACGGGTGTGTTTCGGATCCAATGTTCCGATTGAGGTGTAAAATTTATGCATTTTTATATGGTAAACAAATATTTTTTGAAACAATACGTAAAAGGTGTTTAAATCACGGTTATAGAATGGTGAAAATATATACGGATGGCGCATCAAGAGGTAATCCCGGTCCCGGTGGTTTTGGAACTATACTCAAATTCGGCAAACACGAAAAGGAATTGTCGGGCGGATTTCGAAAAACTACCAATAACCGAATGGAACTCATGGCTGTTGTAGCAGGTTTGGAAGCAATTACTAAAGAAGGAGTGGAAATCACCATTTATTCTGACTCCAAATATGTTGTGGATGCCATTGAAAAAAAATGGATATACGGCTGGATGAAAAAGGGATTTCAAGGTAAAAAAAATCAGGATTTGTGGATGCGATTAATGCGCTCCTACAGCAAACATAAGGTGCACTTTGTATGGGTGAAGGGGCATGCCGGACATACGGAAAACGAAAGATGCGACCAACTTGCAGTAGAGGCTGCGGAGGGAAATAATCTGGAAATAGACCTCTTTTACGAACAGGAAGAAAGCGGAAAATTTATGTGATAATTGTTTGAGGTATTTAAGCTCCAACTTCTATATGCCTTTCCAAAAACTCCTTTATCTTGTCCACCATTGCCGAAGAACCAATATAAAGTGGTGTTTTTTGGTGCAATTCCTTAGGATCTATATCCAAAATGCGTCTTTTTCCATTGGAAGCGGAACCACCGGCTTGTTCGGCAATAAATGCGAGGGGATTACATTCGTATAAAAGTCGCAACTTCCCTTTTGGAGATTTTGCTGTTTCAGGGTAAAGATATACCCCACCTTTAAGCATATTCCTGTGAAAATCAGCCACTAAGGAACCGATATATCTTGAAGTATAGGGTCTGTTTGTCTTTATATCCTCTTCTTGGGTGTACTTTATATAACGCTTCACTCCTTCCGGAAAATGCACGTAATTTCCTTCATTTATAGAGTAGATGATACCCTTATTTGGAATGGTTATATCGGGATGTGATAAACAGAATTCTCCGATAGAAGGATCCAGTGTAAAACCGTTTACTCCGTTTCCGGTGGTATAAACCATCATGGTAGAGGATCCATAAATAATATAACCCGCAGCCACCTGTTCTGTTCCCTTTTGTAAAAAATCTTCCAAAGTGGCACCACCACTAAGGCTTAGGCGACGGAAAATTGAAAATATCGTTCCTATGGAAACATTCACATCTATATTTCCTGAACCATCCAAAGGGTCGATTAACACAACATATTTACCTGAAGAAGAAATTGCCCCGTCAAAACTGATAAAATTATCCTCCTCCTCACTTGCAAATCCGCAAACTTCCCCTCCTGCCATCAATGCATTCATGAATTGTTTGTTGGCGTACATATCCAGTTTCTGTTGCGTTTCGCCACTCATATTTTCACTGGTCTCCGCTCCCAAAATATCAACAAGTCCGGCCTTATTTACCTCTCTATTCACAATTTTACCTGCAATGCTCAAGTCAGCAAGCAGTCTCGTGAGTTCACCGGTAGCAAATGGAAAATCGCTTTGTCGCTCAATAATAAATTCGCCAAGGGTTTTTACCTTCATAAACAGAGTAGTTGTTAGTGCAAAGGTAGTGAAAATGAATGGAGAGTTGAGAATGGAGAATGGAACAACCGAAAAAATTGACCATTGATAATGGACAATTGAATCGTG
>CAZXBG010000097.1:0-16378 GCA_964638865.1 uncultured Chitinophagales bacterium
AAATAAAAACCCCATATTTTCTTATTCGGGATCGTTTATCTCGAATAAAAAATCACCAAAATATTTGAATGGTAAATAAAACCCCAACATTTTCTTATTCGGGATCGTTTATCCCGAATAGAAAATCACCAAAAAATTTGAATGGTAAATAAAACCCACTTAATTTCTTATTCGGGACTTTTAAAGGGTCATCATTCTATCAATGCCAATTCCGCTTTCTTTCCAATTTTTTCAAATTGTTTAATTAATGCTTCCTTGTCAGCAGGTTTGAAGACGAGGTTTTTAATTGGAGAACCATCGGTCAGATATTCTTGTGTTGCGATTTCTGTTTGTCCATTGTTATAACGCAGCGCAACTATTGTAACTCTTTCTCCACCGGGTAAATTCTGAAAATCAAAACCGCCTGAAAAACGATTACCTCCCATTATGCCATTGATATCATTAAAAACAATCCTCACCGTGGCGTCATAGGTAGAATCCAACGCAACAAACAAATTGGTTTTTGGCGTTTGCGGCTCGGTAAACCGGTCGCAATTGATCCAACCCAATTGCGCTGACACCAATAAATAACGATCTGCCTCATAGGATGCAGAATACTTTTTGGATTCCGGTTTGTATGATGCAATTAATTTTGCGGGTATATTTTTAGGATTGTGCACCCAACTCATTTTAACAGGAATCATCATTCTTTTTGATTCATATCGTTTAATATTTACATTCCAACAGGGACTGTATTTAATTGCAGCAACTAATTGTGAATCAGCATACGTTTGTTTGTATTCGGAAGTATAGATCTTAAATGCTTGTCCAACCGCATCAATTTGAAAATTTACATATGCCGTAGCTTTTAAATCTATATTATTTGTAATTTTTGCTTCTTCAAATCCCTCCGGAAAAACATATTGACTATGCAGATATTTATAAAATGCTTCAAATCCTCCCTCAAATTCAGATAAGAATTTTGTTTCCGAGGTCTTGTTTCTGTAATTATAATATTGTCTTCCATCTTGCCCCAAAAACCTACCTCTGTTTGCAGATACCCAATTTATTCCATTGTCTGATTCCTCGCCATAAAATAATTCCATGTTTTCTTTTTCCGTAACAGAAGGAATTTCTATATTATAATATTCCTCATTTTTAATTTCACAAGACCTACCTCCTGCACGTGCTTCCACATATATCATTCCTGCCGTTTCAATCAATTGATTATTACTGGTTGTAGTGAGACTTTTAAACAAAATATCACCCGTAGTCAGATATTCCGTTACGGAAATAATAATCTCTTCCTTAACCGGCAATTTATCATCGGCATAAACAAAAATGCCCGGATCAAATTTTAGTGTTGTACCATTTTCACAATTAATAATTGAAATGCCGTTCGGATCAACCTTAAACTCCTCCTTTTCCGGCGCATATTTTTGCAATCTCTTTTCAATTTGATTGGTTACTTGTTTTGAACCATAAGAATTAAAAACAGGCACTTCCTCAATTTGTTCTGCAGCAGCCAAAGTGTAATTTGAACCAGAGGGAATTGTTTCTACAACCACTATACCTTTTTGGTTCTGTGAGCAGGAAAAGGTTAAAAAAGCGCAGAGGGAAACAAGTATTGCAGAGGAAAATTTTCTCATAAATACGGTTTAGAAAGTAAAGTTGAATCCAAAACGTTTTTTTCCTACGAATCGTATCTAATGGTCAATTAAAATTTTTTATTCCTCATTTTTTTCCTCCACGGAGCATCAATTTCCCAATCACCGGCCATAATACAACCATAAGGCATGATCTCGTCGAGAACCTCTCCCAGTCCAAATTCCTTCATTTGCAGTTTAACCATTTCAGCATTTTTATAAGCACTTGGCAATTCTGAAATGTCAATATGACCGGAAAAAAATCTTATATCCAAACCTTCTGTTTCTTCCTGAAATATTTCATTGATCGATTTATGCGCTTTGTTCTTTTTATGTTTTCCTCTGCTGATATTTCTTCCTGCACCATGTGGAGCAAAACCCAAATTATTTTCAGTAGTATTTCCCTTCACAATTAAAACAGGTTCACTCATATTTAAAGGGATTAACCGGAGACCATCGTTGCTGTCAGGTACAAATTTATCATCTAAAGGCGTTGCTCCTTTTGCATGATAAAAAAGATCATTCTCCTTAAAAACAAAATTGTGTTCATTCCAAAATCTGTTTAAAGGATCTGTTTTTAATTTTCTTGCAGTTGCATTATGAATTGTTGTATGATTTAATTTTGTCCATTCCCGCACCAATTGCAATGCATCCCAATAGGCAATACCTTCTGTTGTATCAAAAGGTATCCAGGCATTTTTCGCTAGCGTTTTTGGAGAAATTTCTTTTCTGAAAAATTCAGCCATTTTCATTCCCTGTGTATACAGATTTGCGCCGAGGCCGCGGCTTCCATGATGCGTTACCATCATAGTTTCACCGGTATTTTTTGAAATTCCTACAAAAAGAAAATGGTTTCCATCCCCTTGTGTTGCAAGATGTTTTTTAGCAAAATTTAAACTTCTTTCTGTATTTAGAAATCTATTTTCCATCAATTTTTTTTCCAGTTCCCATGGCAAATTACTATATTCTTCCCTACCCCCACCGCCAAAATGAGTTATGGAATGCGCCATATCCAATACCAACTTTGGTGAAATTTTTCCGAAATTGGTCATCATTACCGAACAACAAATATCAGCACTATGCATAGAGGGGTGAATTGCATTTTTAGCAATAACAATTCCACCAACCGGAATTTGCCCTTCCCCTGTTGGGCATGCATCCGGCATAATTGCACCGCCTGTCAAAGTTGGAGTAATCATTAATTGTTCCATTGTGGCAATTACGCTTTCAACATTAGCAATTTCTTCTTCCGTTTCCGCTCTTATATTTTTATAAAAAGAAACATGTTCTGAAAAAGGTTCTATGTATTTAGGACGAAACTTTTCCAGATAATTTAACATAACTTCGCCACGGAGTTGATTTTGATTAATAAACTCAATAGCTTCTTTAAACCATTTCCCGGATTTGAATCCCAGCTCAATTAAATTTTTTCCACTTACCATTTTAATAAAAAAAATTGCGAAATTAAATACAAATTTTAATTATAAATAATTCCTTATGTATTTAAAAATTTCTGCAATAAGGAATGAAAGTGATAAACACCTTTTTCCATTTTTGGTGAATATCGCCCTCTGAAATACAATCTGGAATGCAAACCTTTGTGCACACTTTCCACTACTTCTTCATCTTCCATTTCCACCGTATTCAGGTCGGAACCGGCACCTGTATTATATTTATTTTCATCAAAAACATAGGTAATAAAGGATACTATGGTTTTATCTTTTCCCTGCGGACGGATAATATTCAAGGATAATCCCCAAGGATAAAAATTGAACATCATATTAGGAAATACCCAGTAATAATAAGCCGCAACTTTTTTTCCGAAATCCGGTGAATCCTGCGGAAGATCAAAAATTAATTCTCCTTCCTTTGCAATTCCCAATTGCAGATTACTGTAATCAAATAAATGCGTTTCATAACTTCCATAATCAATTACTTTATTAAGCGATTTATGTACGAATGGGATATGAAATCCCTCCAAATAATTATCGCAATATAAAGCCCAGTTTGCATTTATTGTGTAGTCTATGGAAAGGTCTTTTTTTAATTTAAGTTTTTCCCAGGGAAACCAGGGAATTCGATTTGTTATTCCACTCAGTAATTGTGGAAGATCCATTTTCGGAAAAAGGGAAGCAAAATATATTCCGCCAAATTTTTGTAAATGGACTTTACTTAAATCATCCATTCTTGTTGGAAAATTTTGAGCATCTTCGAATTCCGGCATACTCAAAAATTTTCCGTCCGGATGAAAACATCTTCCGTGATATCTGCACCTGATCATTGCCGATTTAGTTTTTTCTTTTATTAAAATAAACCCTCTGTGTGTACAAACATTGGAGACCAAAATTGCTTCACCTTTTGCATCTATACTCATCAGTAAAGGTTCATCCAAACACCCTTTCATATACTCCAATGGATATAAATAGCCGTGGTCTGAAAAATCATTTTCATCTCCAATGATTTGCCAGCTTTTTGCAAAAATATTTTCCTTTATCGCAGCATATTGGTTCTCACTTAAATAAAAATCCCGCGAAGGAGTAGAAGCCAGTGTGATATCTTTATCGATCATAAAAAAACAATTTATTGCTCAAATTTACAGCATCTTTGTTGAAGTAAATTGATAGAAATATACAATAACACCTATTTACAAAAATTTACCATGGGTCATTGTCTTGTATTATTTTTGTACTCAATAAAAGGATATTATAAAATTTGAAATGCGTATAATTTTTCTCGGCGAACAATTTTCCTATCACCATTTGGCAGCAATGGCTTTTTATGGGAAGGAAAATGATTTTACTTCTTCCTTAAATTTTGAAACGATAATCGACAAGGTGGTTTCAGGAGAAGTTGATCATGGCATTATTGCCGTGGAAAATTCGCTGGCGGGAGATGTGCCGGGTAATTTTCAATTATTGTGCAATAGTCCGGTGGAAATTTGCGGTGAAATTTCGCTTACAATTGAATTACAACTAGCCGCAATTCCCGGTGTGCGTATACACCAAATTGAAACTATTTACAGCCATAAAATGGCAATCAGGGAAACTACTAAGTTTTTCAGCCGCTATCCATCGATAAACTTTGTGGAAACCCCTTCTACTTCCTCAGCGGTAAAATTAGTAGCGGAACTAAATTCTATACAGGCTGCTGCTATTGGGAGCCTCACGGCTATACAATTTTATAAACTTGAAACTTTGGCATCGGATATAGCGAATTCTACAGATAACAGAACAAGGTTTTTGATGTTGAGCCATAAATCTCGATTACCGCTTACAACCAATTTTGCAGGTAAAGCATCTTTATTGCTACGAAGCGACGAAATGGCGTATTTAAACAATGTGGTATCGGATATGCTGGATAAAAAGGAAATTAGCTTCCTGCGCAGCTATGAGGGCGGAAATGTGTATATCGAAATGGGATTAACAAATAATTTTCAATTCGATAATACATTGCGTGAAATGAAGGAAAAGGGAATAGTAGTAAGGGTTTTGGGTGTTTACAATGTTGGCGACATTGTAAAAGGATTTTGAGGGTTTAAAAATTTTTATGTTACTTTGTCAACATCCAATTCACATTAAAGCACGTATATATAACGACAAGCTATGAGTAAAGACTTAAAAATAACCCCTGTTTCGGAATGGGGATACAATTTTGGAACACCATTTATAATGGCGGGGCCATGCAGTGTAGAAAGCGAAGAGCAGGTTAAAGAAACTGCGCGTTTATTGAGTAAATATCCCTTTGATATTTTAAGAGGAGGTATCTGGAAACCTCGTACAAGACCGAATTCCTTTGAGGGAATTGGCAGTGTTGGGTTAAAATGGTTGAAGGAAGCCGGCAATGAAATCGGAAAGCCTGTGGCTACAGAAGTAGCAAATGTTAAACACGTATATGAAGCGTTGCGCATGGGAATTGATATTTTATGGATCGGTGCCCGCACAACTGTAAATCCTTTCGCCGTGCAAGAGATATGTGATGCTCTGCAAGGTGTAGATATTCCGGTTTTGGTTAAAAATCCTATCAACCCTGATCTAGAATTGTGGATCGGAGCTTTCGAACGTTTGAATCGTTCGGGTATCACCAAATTGGCTGCTATCCACCGTGGATTTTCAACACACGAAAAATCAAAATACCGGAATATACCACGCTGGAACATTCCAATTGAACTAAAGCGCCGCTTTCCTGAACTTCCTATTGTTTGCGACCCTAGCCACATTTGTGGTAATCGTGAGTTACTAAGGGAGGTGGCGCAAACAGCGTTGGATATCGGATTTGAAGGCATTCATCTGGAATCGCACATTAATCCGGATAAAGCTTTAAGTGATGCAAAACAGCAGATAACGCCGGAAACATTTGGAGAAATGATCAGCATATTGCATTCGCGCGAATCGCTTGAACACAATCCATTTGCCGAAAATCAACTGGAAATTCTGAGAGGTAAGATAGATTCACTCGACAACTACCTGCTCGAACTTTTAAGTGAACGTATGGATGTTGTTCGTGAAATTGCTGATTATAAACGCGAAAATAATCTTGCCATTGTTCAGCCAAGTCGCTGGACCGAAATACTGGAAAGCAGATTAGCAACAGGCGAAAGAAAACATCTCACCCAAAAATTTATCAAAGAATTATTTCATGCCGTGCACAAAGAATCCATTCATCATCAAACTGAAGTGATGCTGAATGAGGGTAAATCTGAAATAGAGCAAAAGTAGTGAGTTTCGGGTAGTGGGTATCGGGAAGTGGGACTTCATATGAATTAGGTTGGAAGATTAACTTCTAGGTAGAGGTAATAAATCGAATGGAGGTGATTTTTTTAGCATAGCTGGTCAAATTGGTATCGGCACTTAATCTAATTTAAGTTGGAATATTAACCTCTGATTAAAAGTAATATATGGAATGGAAATGAATTTTTAAAATTAATTCCTAATTGAAATTAATTGATAGAGGGTACATTTTTCAATAAAAACGGTCGCCATTTTTTAAGTTTTAAACATCTTCCATACTATCCCTAGTCCCTTTCCCTTGGAATCTTACATTACTTCTTACCCACAAACGAACTCAACATTCCGAGTGCTCTTTGATACCATTCATCTTCCAAAACGAAATCAAACATGATTGTAGATAAACAGGTAGCTGAGGTAGTTCCTTTATCAATTTCTTCTATTGTGAGACGATATTTCCCCGCGGGTAACTTTATTTCGTAAACATTTAGAATTGTAAGGTCGATAATAGAGCTGCGATATTGCGATTTATTTGCACCATTTGGACTAATTGTATTTCCATCCAAATTAGTAAGTAAAATAATATCTGCCTTGGAAGAAGCGTCAAATATTGCGCGAGTCATTTGATTCCCATTATAAATTTTAATGGCGCGTGCAGGTTGTGTTATTTCAAATTCAATATATTCACCTGCGCCTGCTCCTGCAACACTTTCACACCAGCATGTTTGTCGGCCAAGATTTTCTACGCCTAAATAAGAAGAATCATCAGCATAATAATCAGCAATATCAAAGGCGAAAACAGGGTTCCCGGATTCTTTAAGTGAAATTGCAGATTGATTATTTTTGCAGGTATTCGTGATAAGATTATTCAACGAACCATTATTATAGGTTATCTCATTGATGTCACTGGCGAAAATGTCAAACCCTGTGGGATTTCCGGTTTGGTATAGTGGAATGGAATCTGAATATGCGATCAGCGAAGTAGGAGCATAAAATCGTTTATCCATTTCCAATTCTGTTTTCACCCAGCTGGAGGCATTCATATTTACAATTGCGGAGGGTATCAATAATTGTTCGGTATATAAATTATTATTGTTGCATTTATTCATTCCTCTTACATCAAAAAAAGCAATTCTATCTGTAGCGATCGGAGTTACATCTTTAAAAATAATTACCTGACTTCTATCGCCACTTGTTTTCGAAGTATAATTATTCAATCTGGTGGGCATAACAGGAGTTGCACTAAAAAGATCGTGTTCGATATACAATGCATCCATTTTACCGGCCCAGTTTTTTTCATAACCGAGTTCATAAGAAGTAAATGTTTCTTCCTGACCAATTCCTGCCATCATTGCAGGCATTGCAACAAATGCCATAATGGTAGTTTGTTCATCCGGAGTAAAATTCATATCTACTAAAAATTTAATTTCCATTCTCAACACTTCGGTATTTTTAGGCATATATAATGGTGTTTCATCAACAAATTTTATTTCACACATTATTTTTTTGATATTGATCCGCACATTATTTCTGAATAGGTCTATCTGGATACCCATTGCTTTTAAATTGTCAATACTGATATATTTTCTGACAAATAATCTGTTTTGAAAATTATCGCGAATTTGTTCACGCGTATCCAAAGCGCGATCCTGTACTGTAAAAATATCGCTGAATGTAGTGATAGTTGCCAGTTGATCTAACAGCTCTGTTCTTTTACCGTATTCAAATTCATTAAAATATATATTTAAAGGCATTACAGTATTAACTGTGCAAAAAGCAGATGTTGTATTTTTTAATTCATAAATCACATCATATTTTACAAGGGTGTCGAATTCTCTGACATGTATTAATTGTTTTTGCAGTGCAACTCCGAAATTCGGGCCATCGGGATGTATATTTCCTGTGGAAATGGACAGACCGTTATAATTGGAACTATTTTGTGCAAAAAGAGAAATAGAAAAAATACTCAGAATAATTAACAAGGACTTTTTACGCATATTGTTTTTTAAATTTTAAAAACGGTAACCGAAATTTATTTATAGAAATCTTCACAACGGTGGAACAAAGGAATGAAATCCAAAATCTCCCCCAGGTCACTAACTTTAACTTTCCCAAACATAACTGCCATTTGAGCGTTGGTTCTCCCCCACTCCATGTCTTCATAGGTAGAATCTTTGGTAGTCACAATACATTTAGCTGTGTCGTGCAAACCTTCCTCAATATTAAGGGTTCCGTCGGCAATTCGAACTGTGAATTGTCCACCGTTGTCGCCGGAAATGTCCAAATGAAAGATGGTTTCGAATCCCGGTTCTGCCTTTTCAGGCCTGAATCGCTCTTTCAGCGACATCACGATTTCTCTTGCTGTAAGTGGTTTTTGCATCATTTAATAATAAAGCCGCTAAGATAAAGGAATGTAATTTAATTTTACGCAGCGCTAAACACAAGCATCATGCCCGAACAGCTTTCAAAATGCAGAATTGATAAATGGTTGTGGGCTGTGCGGTTATATAAAACCCGCAGCTTGGCTTCTGATGCCGTTAAATCAGGCAAAATTAAAGTAAAGGGAGATTCGGTAAAACCATCGTTTGAAGTTTTTGTGGGATTAGAATTCACAATTCCCCGCGGAGTGGTAAAATATTCCTATACGGTGATTGCCATTACCGACAAGCGTGTTGGCGCACCTTTGGTGAAAAACTTTTGCGAGGATACCACTCCGGAAGAAGAAAAAATGAAACTTACCACGCTCGAACACATGCCGGCTGCCTTTCGCGAAAAAGGAACAGGAAGACCTACCAAGAAGGAACGGAGGGATTTGGATGAATGGAAAAACGAGTAACCATTGCCAATTTGGTAATTTGGTAATTGGGACAGCCGCATTAACGTAAATTTTCAACATTAATTGAATGCCCAATTCTAACAGATCCGGGGTTGGAACTTGTTAGGTTAGTAAGTCTTAAATTGCTTGGAAATTTTTTGTCTTTCGGACTCACGATTCACGCCTCCCTATTCTCCATTCTCAATTCCCTTTATATTCCTCTTTCACTAACTCAGGAAATAAATGTTCGAATTTCTCCACCTTTTTTCCAACCACATAAATACAATATGGCTGATCCGGATTTTTAGCAAAATAATCCTGATGATAATCCTCTGCAGACCAAAAAGTAATTAACGGTGTTAGCTCTGTTACAATTTTATCGGGGTAATAACCGGATGCAGTTAATTTTTCAATATACTTTTCTGTTTCTGTTTTTTGGATTTCGCTGTTGTAAAAAACGATTGATCTGTACTGAATTCCAACATCATTACCCTGTCTGTTCAATGTAGTTGGGTCATGCGTTTTCATATGAATTTCCAAAATGGTTTCATAGGCACATTCTTTAGGGTCGAAAATTACCTGAACACATTCTGCATGGCCGGTAGTATCTGTGCAAACTGCTTCATAAGTCGGGTTTTTCGAAGGCCCTCCGGAATAGCCGGATAATACACTTTTTACGCCTTTTACTTCTTCAAAAATTGCTTCTGTGCACCAAAAACAGCCACCACCAAAGGTTGCCTTTTCCCAGCCATTTTGAATGATTTCTTCGTCAGTATATATTTTTCTCATAGCTAAAATATCTTTATTTGAATCTTTTGATGGTTCCACTCCATTTTCGGGTTGTTTTGCTCCACAACTTACAAAAATGTTAACCAATATCATTAAAACAGACAAAAGGAAGAATTTGTTTTTCATCATTTTATTTTAATTCATTTACGCAAACATAACCTGTTTGGATGGTATAAAAGTTCAGCTTTTAACAAATCTTAATATAAAACCTGTTTTTTGTGACAGGTTTTTTTTTGAAATTAGGGGAAAGATAAGGTGCTGTTTATAATTAATGAGAACGCAATATTAATAAATTCTATATTTGTCCAGCTTAATCAATATATGAATTCTATTAGAATTGCTGTACATGGCGGTGCCGGCACCATGCCCAAAAAATATATGACTCCTGAAACGGAGGCCGATTGTAACACAGCCCTCCAAAATGCTTTAAAAGCAGGTTATATTTTATTACAGAATGGCGCTGAGGCAGTTGATGCTGTAGCTGCTGCTGTAACAGTTTTGGAGGATTTTGAACTATTCAATGCGGGAAAAGGGTCTGTGTTCACTAATCAGGGCACGCATGAAATGGATGCGAGCATTATGAACGGAAAAAATCTAAAATCCGGTGCCGTTGCTGCTGTCAGTCATATTAAAAATCCAATTCAACTTGCGAGAGCAGTTATGCAATATTCTGAACATGTATTATTGTTAGGAGATGGTGCTGAGGCTTTTGCAAAATTGCACAATATTGAATTTGCAGAGGATGATTATTTTTTCTCTCCATTCAGATTTGAGCAATGGCAAAGAGCGAAAAAAAGAAACATGATCGTTTTAGATCATGTGGATGATAAAAAATTTGGAACAGTTGGTGCTGTTGCTTTGGATAAGTTTGGAAATTTAGCTGCAGCAACTTCAACAGGCGGTATGACAAATAAAATGTTTGGGCGTGTTGGAGATTCGCCATTAATTGGTTCAGGCACTTACGCAAATAATAATACATGCGCTGTAAGCTGCACCGGTCACGGTGAATATTTTATTGAAAATGTTGTAGCGTATGATATCAGTTGTTTATTAGAGTACAAAGGACTTACACTGGATGATGCAACTAATTTAGTGGTGATGGATAAATTAAAAAAGATAGATGCTGAGGGAGGATTAATTGCCATTGATAAAAATGGAAATATTTGTTTGCCATTTAATACAAAAGGAATGTATAGAGGATGGATGAAAGGGGAAGGAGATTTTTTTACTGGGATATATTAATTTTTAATCCACAACTTGGATTGTTTTGAAATAAATTTGATCAATGAAATTATTTAATTTTATATTTTCAATTTTCGTGTTCCCACAGAGTTACCAAAGGAACTCTGTGGACTCGCAGGATGAACATTGCAACACCTATTAATAGATCCATCCAACCACAGCGTTCGCTGCGCGTAACACTGTGGTGACACGGCGCCCGATAGTGGGTGCGCAGTGCTGCCCTCGTGTGGCTTACAAACCCTTTTCAACCTTAAAAACCACTTCAACCCCTTCACCCTAACTTTACAACTTCCGCAACAACACTTCTCCTCTCCTGCATATCGTAACCCATACCTTTTGAAAATAAGTTGAAGATCATATTTTCGAGATTGAGCATTTTTCCTTTTCCTTCTTTTACGGAATTATATTGAAGTTGAGTTCCGTCCATAATTACCACTAAACCATTACCGATAATCTCCAGATATCGCTCTTCGGTAATTACAACTGCAGTGTCTTCGCTAATTCCAATTCCTATCATTTCCGGATGTTCGGCAACAGCGACCATTAATCTACCAAATCGACCTCTATTAACAAAATGGGAATCAATTATAGCATTATTTATAAACCCGAGTCCGTTGATCATTAATGCTTTTCCCCGTATTAATGCTTCTGTTGGAGCGCCACCATTTATCATTTTACCACTTTGAGCCATTGCGCCTGCACTGGTTCCGGCAATAACAAAATCGGGTTCCGTTTGATAACGATGTTTGAGTATTTCTAAAAACTCAGTTCCTAAAAATATCTCACTTAAACGCGCTTGATTTCCACCACTGAACATTATTCCGTCGCAGTTTTTAATGCGCAATAAAAAGTCCTTTTTTTCTGCATCCTTTTTCCTGCGGATATTCATCACCGCTGCATCTTTGCAGCCCAGTGAATGAAAGGCTTTATCGTATTCTCTGCCAACTTGTGTCGGAATACCGGAAGCTGTTGGGATGATCTCAATGACAGTATTTCCACCCTGCATTTCCTTCAGAATTCTTGCTAAAACATCTAATTTTTCTTTTTCAAAATGATTGCGATTTTCTGCACCACCTATTGCGATCAATTTACCCCTTGGAGCCATGCATTATTTTTTGGACGGACAAATATATTACTAACTTCATCTTCGCTTAACAGGAATATCCACAATTTAGTTTGTTGACGACGCAAACAAACGAGAGGTTCAGAATATCACAAAGACAGATTAATATCTATAAATCGAGAATTTGCAGAGACGAAAGGGATTTTTATCGCAATCAAAAACAAAATATCTTTAGAAAAAGGCTCTCACTCTTTGGTACTGAAATTTTACCTATTTTTAACCCAAACGTTAAATATCAATGAAGATCATATCAACAGCAGTGATGAAAGGCCCGAATTACTGGAGCATTCGCAGACATAAATTGATTGTAATGCGTCTCGATCTGCAGGAAATGGAGGAAATACCAACCAATAAGGTTCCGGGCTTTCGTGAACGGCTTGAACAACTCATACCATCTCTTTACGAACACAGATGCAGTGAAGACCATGCAGGAGGGTTTTTCAAGCGTGTTGATGAAGGAACCTGGATGGGTCATGTTGTTGAACATATCGCCCTCGAACTCCAAACCTTAGCGGGTTTAGATACAGGATTCGGAAGAACAAGAAGTACCTCCACAAAAGGAGTTTACAATGTTGTTTATTCTTATCTGGAAGAAAAAACCGGTTTATATGCGGGTCAAATTGCAGTGGAATTTTGCGAAGCTTTAGCGCGTGGAGAAGATTATGACATCGCTCCACATATTATGAAGATGAAAGAAATTCGCGAACAGGAAAGATTGGGACCTTCTACAGGAAGTATAGTGGAAGAAGCAATAAAAAGGAATATTCCCTATATCAGATTAAACAGACGTTCACTTGTTCAATTGGGTTGGGGAATCAATCAGAAAAGAATTCAGGCTACCATCGCATCTACTACTTCCAATATTGCAGTGGATATTGCTTGTGATAAAGAGGAAACAAAAAATTTATTGAATCAATTAAATATTCCGGTTGCGAAAGGTGGCAGCGCTTATGATGAAGATGATCTGGAAAACATTATTAAAAAAATTGGTTACCCAATCGTAATTAAACCTATTGATGGAAATCACGGCAGAGGTTCAACAATGAATATTAAAACCTGGGAGGAAGGAGTTGCAGCATTAAAAAAATCGAAAGAAATTTCACGATGGGCAATAGTGGAACAATTTATTGTTGGTTATGATTATCGTTTATTGGTAATTAATTACAAATTCGTATCTGCCGCAATGAGAAAACCTGCTGCAGTTATGGGAGATGGAAAACATACCATAAAAGAATTAATCGAACTGGTTAATAAAGATCATCGCAGAGGATATGGACATGAAAATGTTTTAACATCTATTAAATTAGATGATCATACACTGCGTTTGTTGGAAAAAATAGGTATGCATGAAAATTCTATTCCGGAAGTTGGAAGAGAAGTGGAATTAAAATCCACTGCAAATTTATCCACCGGAGGAACTGCAACTGATGTAACGGAAATAGTACATCCCTACAACATTTTCACAGCAGAAAGAATTGCGCGCACAATAGGATTAGATATTTGCGGAATTGATATTATGAGTCCGGATATTTCAGTTCCTTTGTCAGAAAATCGTGGTGTACTATTGGAAGTAAATGCAGCTCCCGGATTCAGAATGCACCTTGCACCAAGCGAAGGAATTGGCAGAAATGTTGCCGAACCTGTTGTGGATATGTTATTTCCGTTAGGTTCACAAGGACGTATTCCAATTGTTGCAATTACAGGTACAAATGGAAAAACCACAACTACACGTTTAACAGCACATATTGCAAAAACGATGGGTTATAAAGTTGGATTTACAACGAGTGATGGTATTTATATTCAGAACAGAATGCTGGAAAAAGGTGATTGCACAGGACCCAATTCTACAAAATTTGTTTTGATGGATCCCACTGTTGATTATGCTGTTTTAGAATGTGCAAGGGGCGGGATGTTAAAAGCGGGATTGGGTTTTGACAAATGTGATTATGCAATTGTTACCAATGTTACAGCCGATCATTTAGGATTAAAAGATATCAATACTGTGGAGGAAATGGCGAAGGTAAAATCCGTTTTACCGGAAACAGTGCATAAAAATGGATATGCAATTTTAAATGCTGATGATGATCTTGTTTATAATATGCGAAAAAGTCTGGAATGCAAGATCGCCTATTTCAGCATGGATGAAAATAATCCGCGGATTAAAGCACATTGTGAAAAAGGAGGATTTGCTGCAGTATTGGAAAACGGATGGATTACTATTTTAAAAGGAACCTGGAAATTACGTGTAGAAAAAGTAGTAAATATTCCATTGACCTTTGACGGTAAAGCAGTGTTTATGATACAGAACATTTTACCTGCAACGCTTTGTGGTTTCTTACAGCAATTTAAAATGGAAGACATTAAAATTGCGTTGCAAACATTTATTCCGGGTCCCGCAACAACACCAGGCAGAATGAATGTATTTAAATTCAAAAATTTTGAAGTACTTGTCGACTTTGCACATAATCCTGATGGATTTGAGGCGATCAGTAAATATCTGGAAAAAATAACTTTGTCGCCAAAAATAGGATTGATTGGAGCAACGGGCGACAGACGCGATGATGATATCAGAGAACTCGGAAGAATTTCGGCAAGAACTTTTGATGAGATTGTAATTCGTCAGGATAAAAATTTACGCGGAAGAACCGATGTAGAGATTATGGACCTGCTTAAGGAAGGTATTTTTGAAGTAAATCCGAATATTTCAGTTATCTGTATCAACCCTGAAAAAGATTCCATTAAATATGTGATCGACAATGCAAAAAAAGGCAGCCATATCACTATTTGCAGTGATGTGATTGCAGAAGCTCTGGATTTAATTTTACTGTATAAAGAACGAGACGATCAGTTTGAATTTAATAAAGAGGAAATTCCAAATGTGCATCATGCGGAGTGATTGTAAAACGCCAGCAGTCAGGAGTCAGGGTCATAATAAAAATTAAAATTGAATGTCCTACAAATTAGATCGTACAGTATTTAAAATGCAAACCGCAAAGGCGGCAGATAATAATTTTTTATATTGGCAAACACAAAGTTTGGAGGAAAGATTAAGAGCGGCAAATTATTTAAACTCTGTTGCCTATAATTTTGATATAAATGATCCGCCAAAAATGGATAGGACTTATTTTAGGATGAGAGGGAGGGCTAATGGGTAATATATTTAACAGTGATTTTCAGGATTTTATAAATGCATTAAATACTGCAGAAGTTGAATATATTTTGATTGGAGGTTATTCTGTAATATTACACGGTTATTTACGCTCTACTGGAGATTTGGATATATGGGTAAACCGGACAAAAGAAAACTACATTAGATTAATTTCCGGGTTTAAGTTATTCGGAATGCCCATTTTTGATATGACAGAAAATAATTTCCTTTTTAATGACAATGTTGATGTATTTACCTTTGGAAGACCTCCGGTTAGTATTGATATTATGAATAAAGTAAAAGGACTTGAATTTGAAAAATGTTATTTAGAATCTGACAATAAAGAAGTTGATGGTATTTTAGTCAGAGTAATTAATTATAACAACTTAATTAAAGCAAAAAAAGCTGCAGGAAGACCCAAAGATATAGATGATATTGAACATCTTATACAATAGGTAACTAATTACAAACCATTTTCAGTATCTCTTCTTTCACATATCAAATATCTCCCCCCAAATACTTTTTTTCTTTTTGTATTGCGGATACCCTTGTTGGCCTTTGTCGTAATATTTACGATCGTCATCATCATCATGTTTTTGATGGTCCGATTTACTATTGGAATAGGATTCTCCAGTACGTTCAAAAATTTTATCTAATTCGCCGCGATCAAGCCAAATTCCGCGGCATTCAGGACAATAATCGATCTCAACACCTTGACGGTCAGCAATAAGAAGGTCTTTGTCTTTACAAACGGGACATTTCATATTTAATATTTTTGTAAAAATAACACCTAGTTCACAAAATTGTTCAATTCCACCTTTAGGATAAAACCTATTCAACAATTAAAAGGTTTTTCATTAGAATTTCCTTGCCACCAAAATCGATGGAAAACTTCCATACACCCGGAATTAA
>CAZXBG010000098.1:0-15913 GCA_964638865.1 uncultured Chitinophagales bacterium
CCGGAGAAGAATTTTAATTATAAAAAGAGGAATGTCCACTTTTAGGATAAATGATATTGAAATGACAGATGCTCCCCAGAAAATGAATTTGACCCTAATAATACTGAATTTATAAATAAAAAACCCGATGCAGTAACATCGGGTTTTTTACTTTCCATTATTTAGTTGACTATAATTTAATAAATTGTTTTGTAAGTGAACCCTTTTCATTAGAAACATTCACAAAATACAAACCGGAATTATACTGATAAAGTGGAATTTTAAATATACCGTTTGAATTACCAAAATTTGTTCTCGATATTAATACTCCGCGAATATCAAACAGATTGATAAATATCTCGTCATTAACCGGAGTGGCAATATTTAATACCAGTTCGTTTGTGGTTGGAGAAATGATATCGAATGTAATTCTATTTAATTCTTCCACAGAAACAGGATTGTTTGCAGGGTCTTCTTTTATAGTAACACTGGATGTGTAAATTTTATCTCCTGAAGCATTTTCCGCATCATCACTCGCATTAACAGCAACATAAAAGGTTACATCTCCATGTGCATCATCAGGGGTCCAGTTGAAGGTCCATGTTCTGGAATTGGTCCCGGATGTTCCTGATAAGGTATGCGTTACATATTTACTCCCACCGGTAAGTTTAGTATGCGAGGCATTTATCAACGTCAAATCACCCAATTTACTGCCTGTAATTGTTTGCGGTGATGCCTGAAATCCAAATTTTGTCACACCTGATTCATTGATAGTAACAGTAACTAAATAATTTATTCCGGATAAATATCCTACTTCCGGAACATCCGTAAAAACAAGTCCATCTCTGTTCGATGCACTACCGGTATGACAATCAACGTGGGCACATGTTTGGTCATCGCCCGGCGAACCTGTGTTTCCTGAGGGTGCCCCATCTTCTTTCGCAAAACTATTGGTAGATATTCCAATTCCAATAGTGAGTGTAAGGAAGAAGAAGAATACATTGATCTGATTTATTTTTTTCATACTAATTATATGCAAATATGCCATAAAATAACACACTGCAAATATCTGTAGGTACATGCATATTACAAAATGACAAAAAAATTACTTTTAATTATTTCGAATTTTATTCTGTTTCCAATATCTGTTTTGCAGCATTTCCTGAGGTAACTTTGGTGATCACTCTATCAATAATTCCTTTTTCGTTTATGATAAAAGTAATTCTGTGAATGGTGGTAATGATTTTCCCCATAAATAATTTATCCCCATATACCCCGAAATCATTTACGATTTTAAGATCGGTATCTGCGATCAAGGAAAAAGGTAATTTATATTTATCGGCGAATTTCTTTTTTGAAATAACGGGAGCGTGTGAAACACCAATAATGGTATAACCATTTTTTTTCAAAAGCGAATAATTATCCCTTAAATTACAGGCTTCTTTTGTGCAGGTTTCTGAATCGTCGTTTGGATAAAAATAAAGAACAAATTTTTTACCTTTTAGTTGTGCCGAGCTCAATAATTTTCCATTTTGATCCATTGCGCTGAATGGCGGTGCTTTATCACCCACTTTTAAATGCGATATCGAAACGAGATCTGCCATGTATTAAAAATTCGGCCTTAGCTGTGAAGTGGCATAAAATGCATTGATATGTTTTACTACTTCCTCTGCATCATCCGTAATAAATAACAGGTCAAGATCTTCTTCGCTGATATTATTTTCTTTGTGCAACATGGTTTCTTTTACCCAAGCCATTAATCCCTTCCAATACGTTTTACCCACTAATATTACCGGAACGCGTTCAATTTTATGGGTTTGAATCAGTGTAAGTGCTTCAAACATTTCATCCAAAGTGCCGAAACCTCCCGGCATAAAAATAAATGCCTGGGCATATTTCACAAGCATGACTTTGCGCACAAAAAAATATTTGAAATTAATCAGTTTATCGCGGTCGATATAAGGATTGTGATTTTGTTCGTAAGGCAATTCGATGTTTAACCCTACCGATTTTCCGCCCTCTTTAAATGCACCCTTATTACCGGCTTCCATAATGCCGGGACCACCTCCGGTAATAATTCCAAATCCTTCGTGTACCAATTTAGAGGCAATGAGTTCCGATAATTTATAATATTTATGATCAGGTTTTGTTCTTGCAGAACCATATATGGAAACACAGGGGCCTATCTTATCCATGTTTTCAAATCCATCCACAAATTCTGCCATGATCTTAAACATGCGCCAACTGGATTGAGCACTCAACTCAGTCCAGTCCTTAACTTTAAAAAGTTTCTTCCTGCGATACTTTTCTGCCATATGATTAATTTATAATGAAACTTTATATTTTTTTGTTGAAATTAAGTATAAACCTATAAACGTCAAAATTCCGTTTAATAACAAAAGTTCATACCCAATCTGATAACCGCCCAGCAACTGTTTAGAATACGTATTAATAAAATAACAACAAACTGGTGGAATGATACAAAATATCCATACCCACTTGTCGTACACTGCTCTTTTAGTTAATATGCCGAATGCAAATAATCCCAACAAGGGTCCATAAGTATATCCTGCAACCGTAAACACCGCATTTATAACTGTGTCATTATTTATTGCTTTAAAAAGAACAATTACGATAAGCAATAGTATTGCAAATCCGATATGAATTATATGCCGGGTATTTTTTTGTTTAACTGATTCTACATTGGTGGTATCCATGTGAAGAATATCTATACAAAAGGATGTGGTAAGTGTAGTTAATACAGAATCGGCACTGGAAAATGTGGCTGCAGTTATTCCGAGAATAAATACAACAGCAGCAAAAGTGCCTAAATGCGAAAGTGCTAAAATGGGAAATAGCTGATCTGTTTTTGCAGGAATAGCTATTTGCATAGACTCGGCATATTCATACAATAATGCACCGAGTGACACAAAAAATAAATTAATAAAGATCAAAACAAAACTGAACCATAAAATATTTTTTTGTGCTTCCCGCAAGGTGCGCATACTTAAATTTTTCTGCATCATATTTTGGTCAAGTCCGGTCATCACAATTGCAATTAGCGCGCCACTAATAAATTGTTTGCCGAAAAAATTAGCTGCATTAACATCCCACACAAATATTTTCGAATACTTACTGTTTGAAATGGTTGTCACCATTTCTGAAAAATTCAGGTCCATTTTGTTTGCAATGGCAACTATGGATAATATCACCCCCAATAATAAAAATGAGGATTGCAGGGTATCTGTCCACACCAATGTTTTAATTCCTCCACGATAGGTATATAATAGAATTAAAATGATTACTACCGTTACTGTTATTTCAAACGGTATGTTCCAATTATCGAAAATAAATAATTGCAATACCGTAGCCGAAATATATAGGCGGAATGCAGCGCCAATAAGCCTTGAAAGAATAAAAAAGAAAGAACCTGTTTTTTGAGAGGTAGTTCCCAATCGCTCTCCTAAATAGGTATAAATGGAGGTGAGGTTCATTTTATAATAAAGTGGAAGTAAAACCTTTGCAATAAAATAATATCCCAGCAAATACCCGAACACTATTTGCATGTATCCAAAATTCTGTGTTGCAACAGCACCGGGCACCGAAACAAATGTAACTCCGCTGAGAGAATCTCCAATTAATCCAAAAGCGACAGCATACCAGGGTGAAGATTTATTTCCCAAATAATATGCATTACTTCCGGCATTTCGCGAAGTGACCCATGAAATGAGAAAGAGAAAAAGGAAATAAACGGATAATATGGTGACAAAAAACCAAGGCGACATTCGTGAGCAATTAACCTGCGGCGAAAATTAAGTGTAAAATTTGAATTTAAAAGATATTTATAAACACTTTAAAATAATAAACGGGATGTTTTTTCAAACACCCCGTCTTTATATTCTCCAACCATTAATATCTTTTTATCTGTGTTTTTTAGGTTTATTGATATGTTTTGGTCCCGGGCAACCTAAAATATCTTTTGTGCTTGTTCTGAAACCTTCTTCAATACCTTTAATTAAATTCCTGCTGAAAGTTACGCCAAACCACATATAAAAATCATTATTTGTTGGATCACCTCTCCAATCGTTATTTTCATAGTCAAAAGGTTCTCCTACTAAATATTCACCTGTTCTATTTGATAAATTATAAGCATCAATTCCATTAGCCTCAATTAATAAATTGCGGTCAACATAGGTTTTGCTCACATCATCTAAATAATCGGTGAATGTCCAACGTGCGCCGTATTCTAATCCGAGATTCCAACGTTCGGTGAGCGCCATTTTAAATCCTACCCCAAATGGAACGGCAAATTCATACAATCTGTATTTTTCGCGAAATGGGAAAATTTCCATTCCCTGACCTTCTGTTCCCAAAGGTTGAAGATCGTACCATTCCCCCTCGTAATATGCCTTTGGGTTAAAATGAAATCCGGCGAGACCGGCGTAAACGTAAGGAGCAAATCTCTTTTTAAATTCAACGGGGCGATAACCACCGATATAATATTCGAATGTAAATGCAACCTCTGTAATATCTGAAGTGAAACTCAAATTACGGGCGTTCAGGCTTGCGCGATTGCTGTTTTCGTCGGCAGCGGATATCGTTCCACTGTAAACATTGAACTTGAGACCCATCTTATGGTCAAAATTATATTTGATAAATCCACCATAGGCAGGATGCGATTCACTCATCACAACATAATCATGGGTCATATCACCATAGTAATTGGCAACACCACCCATAACTCCCACTTCAACATATGCTGATTGAGCAATAAGATTACTTGATATGAAAAGAAAACTGAGGAGTTTTAATATTTTCATCCTGTGGTTTAATTGATTAATTAACAAAATTATCAATTTGTTTTCAAAAAATGTAATTCAACCCTAATATAACTTAAAAATGACGATATTATTGTGTGTGAGCGGTATAATTATCAACTGTTAAAAAGTTTTTTAGTGCCATAATTGCTCTTTTTAAAACTTTTTCTTATGCCCGGACAATCAGCTTTCTTTCTAGACTGGCGCAAACCGGGCTTTTTGAGATTTTTACTTACCTTATATTTACTGGCATCCCAGCCTTTAACCTCAATATTTCTGGAAAGTGTAACACCTGAAAAGATATACCAATCCTTATTGGTGTCGTCTCCGCGATATTTATGATCGTCGCGAAGCACTTCTATGCCGCCATTCATTTCATCTGTTCTGTTGGAAAGTTGCCAAGCAATATCCCCGTTTCCCTCCAATAGGATTTCCTTCGAAATGTAGGTTGTACTAACATCATCCAGATAATCGGTGCTCGTTTTTCGATATCCCATTTCTACACCGATGTTCCAGTCTTTTGTAATGGATCCTTTGAAACCTAAACCCATTGGCAAGGCATATTGAGTTAAGCTGTAAGGTTTTCTGTCGGGGTAATATGTGCTTCCCTGTCCCTCGGTTCCAAGTGGTTGAAGTTCATAATATACGCCGTTGTATTTCGCCACCGGGTTAAAATGATAAACAGCGAAACCTATAAAAATATAGGGAGATAGTATGTTCCAACGGTAGTTAGGGTTATATTTCTTGAGGAATAACTCGGCGAAGATCGAAGCTTCTTGAATTGGCGATTGAAAACTAAGATTTCGTTCCTGTTTCCATTGCTCAGTGGAATTATCATCATTACCGGAAATGAACCCCTGATAAACACTTCCCTTAATTGCGAACCAATAATTAAGATTATATTTATAAAAAGCGCCTACGGAACCGTGCGTTTCTTTCGGCACAAACGCAACAGGAGCAAGATCTCCCTGATAATTTCCAACACCGCCAAACATCCCTATTTCAACATATTGTTGTGCAACCGCAGTATGTAACTGCATTGCAAAAACCAACAACATAAAAAAACGAAGTATGTACTTGAACATGGTGTACTGTATTAAAGTAAATACAAATATGCAATTTCTACACAATTATACAACAATAATCGACAAAAATAGGGTATACCATGGCAGTGGAGCCAAGTCACTTTTTAAACAATAACTGCGAAATTCTTCAATTGTGTCTATTTTTGCTGATACCTTATATACTAATGAAATCTAAAAAATTATCTTTGATGCTCGCACTCTTTGCAGGAAGCAGTGGAGCCGATCGTTTTTATTTGGGCCAGAACAACGCCGGGTGGGCTACTCTTCTTGGGTTTTGGGCTATTTTACCCGCACTCCTTTTTGCAATCATAAAATACAATATCTTTCCTAACTGGGAACCCTTCCTTCTCCTCCAATTTGCCCTGCCAATAGTGTTCCATTTGTATGCCGGAGGAAGATATCTGGTCATGAATGATGAACAATTCAAGTCACAGGATGTATCAAAAAGAAAAACTTTTTTTCTCACGGCCTTATCATTGCTTGTTTCAATTCTTCTGATAATTGGCGGAAATAAACTATTAAGTACTGCTCAGAACATTGATATCACAAAAGTAAAAGCCGAGGTAAATCTGTCGGCAGAGCAAATGTCGGGAGAATATAGGGCTGATGAAGAGGTTTATAGAAAGAAATATGACAATAAGGTTTTGCAAATTGAAGGAACTGTTACAGAACTTGGCAACGACTTTGAACAAGGCCAGTATTTTGCGCTGCGCGGCTTGAACAACGATCCTTTTGGCATTAAATGTTATTTTGTAAACCAGAACAGTGCTGATGCCGAACTGGTTAAAATTGGTGATGCAGTTGTAATAAAAGGTGTAGGGAGCGGAAATAAATTGGAAAATTGCAAACTGATATCTGTAAATGGCAAAACAAACTGATTTTATAAAAAATCTAAATTCTGAATTTTGAATCTACCTTCCAAATGGATGGAACAAGCTGTAAATGAATTTGCCAAACTTCCTGGAATTGGTAAAAAAACGGCATTGCGTTTGGTTTTGCATTTACTCCATCAAAAACCGGAGGAAGTAAAATTATTTACGGAATCTATACAAAATCTTAAATCTGAGATTCGTTTTTGCAAAAATTGTTTCAATATTGCTGATGATCAAAATGAACTTTGTTCTATATGCAAAAATCCGAAAAGAGACCATTCCACAATTTGTGTAATTGAAGGATTACGCGATCTTATCGCAATAGAAAATACAAATCAGTACAATGGGGAATATCATATTTTAGGAGGAGTAATTTCGCCAATAGAAGGTATAGGTCCCGAACAATTACATCTCGACGAGTTGATATATAAAACAGAAACCGGAAAATACCGCGAAGTTATAATGGCACTCAATCCAACAATTGAGGGTGATACTACTATTTATTATATCACAAAAAAAATTCTTGATAAACAGATCAAAGTAACTACTATTGCACGCGGAATTTCCTTTGGTGGCGAATTGGAATATACCGATGAAGTTACCCTTGGCCGCTCATTAACCACCCGACGTCCTTTTGAAAATTATATGCATAAAAACGAATGACCAGACTCAGTGTAATAATTGTTAATTACAACGTTAAGTATTTTCTTGAACAGGCAATTCAATCTGTAATAAAAGCCTGTGAGAATATTGAAGCAGAAATTATTGTTGTGGATAATAATTCTGTGGATGGAAGTGTGGAATTAATTGAATCGAAATTTGTCAGCAAAGGAAAAGATCAGAAACCTGAAATTAAAATAATAGCAAATAAACAAAATGCAGGATTTTCCAAGGCAAATAATCAAGGTATGCAGATTGCAAAAGGGCAATATATTTTATTATTAAACCCGGATACTGTTGTGGAGGAAGACACTTTTGAAAAATGTCTTTCTTTTATGGATTCGCATACCGATGCCGGGGCCTTAGGCGTTAAAATGATAGATGGAAAGGGTGTGTTTCTTCCCGAAAGTAAAAGGGCATTTCCGAGTCCGGAAGTTGCATTTTATAAGGCATTTGGATTAGCTGCACTATTTCCGAGATCCAAAGTTTTTGGCAAATACCACCTTGGATATATTGGAGAAAATGAAACATGTGCAGTGGATGTTCTTGCAGGTGCATTTATGTTGTTGCGCACAGATGTTTTGGATAAGATAGGCTATCTGGATGAAGATTTTTTTATGTATGGCGAGGATATAGATCTGAGTTATAGAATTGTAAAAGCAGGATATAAAAATTATTATTTTCCTGAAACGAGGATCATACACTACAAAGGAGAGAGCACAAAAAAAGCAAGTTTTAATTATGTGAAAATGTTTTACAATGCAATGAAAATATTTGCTAAAAAACATTTTTCAGGAAGGCGAGCCGGTTTATTTGTGATGCTGCTGAATATTGCTATTTATTTCCGCGCCTTAATTGCCGGAACCGTACGAATATTGAAAAATATTCTAATACCACTGATCGATGCATTATTAATTTTCGGAGGATTGGTATTGATAAAAGAATATTGGGAATATTATGTAAAATATATTGATGGCGGCGAATATCCGATAGATTATCTGCTTATTAATGCACCGCTGTATTGTTTGATATGGATTTTGTCCATTTATATCAGCGGTGGTTATGACAAATCAACCAATATCACAAAAATAGTCCGCGGTATTTTTTGGGGTACTCTGGTAATAGCTGCAGTGTA
The DNA here is from genome assembly GCA_964638865.1 of uncultured Chitinophagales bacterium. Lineage (GTDB taxonomy): Bacteria > Bacteroidota > Bacteroidia > Chitinophagales > BACL12 > UBA7236. The sequence continues at coordinate 8,549 of CAZXBG010000098.1, forward strand.
TGGTTTTTTTCCCGAGCAGTATCGGTTTTCCAGAGGAATGATAATAGCAGGAGCAGCTTATAGTGTTTTTGTTTTATTATTTTACAGATCAATACTACATTTTTTGAAACACCGCAATTTCAGATTTGGAGAAGAACCCGATAAAAAGATATTAATTGTCGGGAACAGTGAGGAAACTAAAAGAGCACACCAATTGCTCAACCAACTGCAGTTGGGAAATCAGATAGTGGGCTATGTAAATACAGGATCTAATGGCAAAAATGAAGACCTTGTTTTGGGTTCTGTGGAATCATTAAAAGAACTAATATCTGTATACAAAGCGAACGAATTAATTTTCTGTGCAAAGGATATCAGCAGCCAGGAGATCATAAACTGGATGGTAACATTAGGACAAAATATTGATTATAAAATAATTCCGGATCAAAGTTTAAGTATTATAGGCAGCAATTCGAAAAATACCGCAGGTGATATTTATACTGTTGATATACAACTAAAGATCAGTCTACCGGAGCAGCGAAGGGCAAAACGCTTTACCGATATATTTGTTTCCATTTTTTGTTTGTTTACCTCACCGATCCTAGTGTTTTTCGTAAGAAACAAAGTTGGGTTATTTAAAAATATTTTCGCAGTTATTAGAGGAAAAAATTCCTGGGTGGGTTATTACCGACAAAACGGAACTTCAAATGAACCGGGAGATAAGAAAACAAACTACCCTGCATTACCCACCATTAAACCAGGCATATTACACCCACTGCCAAATTTCGATACAGAACGTGAAAATGAACTTATGATAGCGAGGATCAATTTTATTTATGCAAAGGATTATCGCGTTTCAGATGATCTGGAAATTATTATCTCGGCTATTTCTAAACTTGGCGATCAGGCTCCTTTATTTTAATAATTTTTCTTCTACCTTTTGTTGCAACCAGCCGAGGTCGGCAACTTGTTTTGTTTCTTCTATTTTTTCCTTTAATTCGGTCAGTTTTGATTTGTCTCTTTTTGTAAGACGCGACAATTTATCAATATATTTTAAAAAGTTAGTATATAAAATTTTTACATTCTCACTAAGTGTTTTATTTCTTCTGAGGTAAACTTTAAAAGCTTCAATAGCACTTTGCATCGGGTCCCATTCATCCATCTGATAATATATTTTTATCAGCATTGTTCGACTATCCAATGCATAAAAAATATCTGTGAACTCCACCTGATTAATCAGCTTTAAGGCTTCACCATATTGTGCTTTATAGAATAACAAATATCCCATGTTATAGTTATACGCATTAACCCTGAATTTTTCATTCAATTTATTTTTATAGCTCTTAATAAATTGTTCGGCCGAATCAAATTCACCGGCTCTAAGTGCAGCTATTACAATGTTCTTATAGGTCCATGGCGATAAATATCCATCCACCATTAAAAGATTTTTTTCCAGTGCTTGTTTGGAAAGGTTAAAATATTCTCTTAGGTAGGTTTTATTTCCTGCATTTATTTTGCGTATCGTATAATTTTGTGCGTAAGCATAAATGTCCTTCGCTTCATCCAACGGAAATTTATCAGTATGTTCCTCTAATAGTTTTTTTAATTTCTCAAAATGTTCATCGTTATCATTTTCAACAAAGGTCATTAATATCTGATAGTAGATAGTAATAGATGGATAATCATAATAACTGTGTTCTCTTAAATGATCAGAGATCTCCTTTAATAATCGCAACTCATAGTCTGTTGCTACCAATTTCTGCCTGTTGATCAATTCGCAGGAATATTTTAATTTAGTTGCAATATAAAACAGATCGAGAAAATCTGTTGCCTTTTGCAAACTCGCATCATATGCCCTTTTTTTCTGGCGATCGAAAAAAAGATTTAATTCACTCTGTAATATATATTCCTTATAAAAATAGGGGGCATTGCGATATGGATCCTTTTCCAAAAAATCTTTTGCGGTCCTTAAAGTCTGGTCGAAGAGTTTGTCGTTTTCCCATTTGTTATAAACTCTTAATATATTACAATATCCCTCCAGCTCATCGGCGAAATAAGAATTGTATTTAATAAATCCTTCCATATGGCCCACTATATCACTCATCATATAACCGAGTTTTTTTTCGGAAATCTCTAAACCCTGTATGCCCTTTTTAATCAGCCTTTCTTTATCTACTTTTTTCAGTTCAAATTCAGGAGCATATTTTTTTATATGATTATAAAAGGTAAGCAGGTCATTATCTTTGTTAAAGAAAGGGGAAGCGAGGTAATCAGAAAACTTATTCAATTCCTTGGGACTGAAATTCCTCAGCATGTCAATCATCTTACTCTTATACATAACTTATTTTTACATAACCCGTGTGAAAATACTGCCATTTTTTCGGAAACTAGCCAAAATACGAACTATTTTTAATAATCGACAAATGACATAAATTACTGAATATCAATTTATTAGTATAATATCGGTGATTAAAATCATATATATTTTGTTAAAAACCACTCGGAAAAGCATGGAAACCGTAAGATATTGTATTTTTAGATTGTTCATAACAGCTGTTACTTTACTTTGACAAAATATTCAAACTAGATATCATGCAGCTTTTTACGAAACTCTTCAAAGGATTAAAGCCACTTTATGCTGCTATAATAGTGTTGTTGACCAATTCAATAATTTCTGCCCAAACAATCCCGATTGTAGTTAACGATACCATTCGGCTTTGTGAGGGGACAGCTTTCACACTTGATGTATTATTAAATGACACTATTGATGTAGGGGAAGTAGTTGAAGTTGATATACTGGCAGGCCCTTCCAGCCCACTTATTGATTATGAAGATGACTTGTTACCGGAAGGCACTTATGATATTTTTGTAGACGCAGGGTTTAACGGGGAGGATGTTATGGTTTATGAAGTATGTGGTGAGGATGATGAATTATGTGCTATCGGATTGATTGTTATAATTGTTGCGGGTGCCGATAATTGCGTGTGGCCCGGTGATGCAAACGCGGATAGTATCTGCAATTATCTTGATCTTCTACCTATCGGTGTGTATTTTGGCAATAATGGTCCAACGCGTTATGATATAGATGGAACGTGGGAAGAATCGTATTGTGATGAATGGGAAGATCTGGTGGAATACCTGATAGCGCCAAATGCAAAATTTGCAGATTGTAATGGCGATGGGTATATAGATGCTTCCGATACACTGGTTATCGTAAACAACTACGGTCAAACACATGGTGATTATGCAACTGTAGCATATATTGGCGGGCCTGATGATCCTATATTAGGGGTTGATTTCTTTTCAGATACCATTGTAGCCGGAAGTGAAATTGTAATTCCGCTGATCTTAGGAACTGATGAAATACCCGCTTCTAATATTTATGGTTTGGCATTTGAATTTGATTATGATGAAACACTTATTGTCGCTTCCAGTGTTAAAGTAACTTTTAATTCCGGTTGGCTTGGAACTCCCGGCACTGACCTGATTTCCATTCAGAGCAATGATACCATTAATGGTATTATCAGTGTTTCTGTTACAAGAATAAATCAGATAGCAAGATCGGGAAGTGGCCATGTTGGCGAAGTTAGTTTTGTAATGGAAGATAATATTGCCGGTAAACTTTCAAATGAAATATCTGCAGCTGTAAATGTCTGTATCACTTTTCCTCAAACAATTAATAATTTTGGAGTACCGATTAATATTAATCCAATTTGTGATTCCATTATTGTATTTCAAATAACAGATGGGATTGAAAATTATTTGCAGAATAATTCACGTGCATATCCTAATCCGGCTGATGAAACAGTGAATGTGTTATTAGGAGAAAAAATTAACGGTACTTGTATGATGCAAAATATATTCGGACAAACTGTTGCGATAGAACAAATTAATAATTCTGAAAAAGTTTCTTTTTCAACTACAGATCTTGCAGCCGGGACCTACACAATTACAATTAAAACAGATAAAACAGTATTTACAAAAAAAATAATTATACAACATTAATTAAATAAAACCCGATAATTCTCACAATCCAAATCATACCAATTATGAAAAAAATTTTAACTCCCATTTTATTATTTCTTCTTGCGAGTACAACTTTAATGGCATCACTTGCAGATTGTAATGCCGATTTTGATGTTCTTGTAATAGGTGCAACAGCTGATTTTACAGACGACTCCGAATCAGAAACAGGAGATATAAGTTACGCATGGACATTTGGCGATGGAGGTACATCCACAGAAGCTAACCCGGCGCATATTTATGCTGAACCCGGAACCTATACTGTATGTCTTATTATTGAAACTACCGGCGGTTGCATTGACTATAAATGTGAAATTATTGTAATTGGTGGAGGAGTTTATTGTGCTGCAGGATTTGAATATATTGTTTCCGGAATGACCGCAACATTTGAAGACGGTTCAGAATCTGGGCCCGGTGATATTGTGAGTTATTTATGGAATTTTGGTGATGGATCCACTTCAGATGATATAAATCCGGAACATACTTATGACCTTGAGGGTACTTATGAAGTTTGTTTATCAATAATTACTTCAGATGGTTGTGAAGATGTAACTTGTTTTCCTGTTACTATTGGTGGTGGTGGAGCTGAGTGTGAAGCCAATTTTGAATTTAATACAGATGGATTAACAGCAACATTTTATGATATTACTGCCGGAGACGTAACAAGCTGGCTTTGGACATTTGGCGATGGTACAGAATCAACAGAAGAAAATCCGACACACACTTATGCCACAAATGGAACTTATAATGTTTGTCTTATTATAACAACTGCTGATGGATGTATTGCAGATATTTGTATGACTGTAATTGTGGAAGATGGTGGTGGAATAGAATGTGATGCGAATTTTGATTATGAAGTAGACGGACTTTCTATTTATTTTAATAGCAATACAGACCCTGGTCCAGGTGATGTGGAAGCGTATGTTTGGGATTTTGGAGACGGAACATTTAGTGATGATGCAAATCCAATTCACACTTATACTGAACCGGGTGTTTATACAGTTTGTCTCACTGTTTATTTTTTTGGAGGATGTTCTGCTGAATTTTGTTATGAAGTAGTTGTAGGTGAAATTTTAGAATGCACTGCAATGTATGAAGTAACCTCAATAGACAGTGGCAATGTACATTTTTACGGATGGGTTGAACCAACTGCAGATGTAGTAACTTATGTTTGGGATTTTGGAGATGGTACATCGTACACTGAAACTACAGCCGGAACTGCTTCTGATCCCTGGCATACTTATACCGAACCCGGTGTTTATCTCGTTTGCCTTACTATAGAAACCGGCGCAGGTTGTGTGGATGAATATTGTAGTGAAATTGGTATAGAAGAAGATGCCGATTGTTTATCGAATTATGAATTTAATATTGATGGGTTGGATGTTGATTTTTATGAAACTGCTATAGGTGATGTTGTGGAATATTTTTGGGAATTTGGTGATGGAGAAACATCTGACGAAGCAAATCCTAATCATCATTACGATGAACCCGGTGTGTATGAAGTTTGTTTGACGATAATTACTGCTGCAGGTTGCACAGACATGTTTTGCCATAGTGTTGAAGTATCGGAAGGTGGTGGAGAGTGTGAATCAGATTTTGAATTTACTGAAAGCGGATTAATTGTTAGCTTTTTTGAAACTGCCGATGGTGGTGGTGCAGATATTACTTCTTATTTCTGGAGTTTTGGTGATGGAACATTTTCTGATGATCCAAATCCAACACATACTTATACAGATGAAGGTGGGTATTTGGTTTGTTTAACAATAACTACTGCTGATAGTTGCACCTCCACTTATTGTGATGAGATTAATGTAGAAGAAGGTGGAGGAGGTGATTGTGAAGCATCTTTTGTAATTACCTCACTCGAATTAACTCCGGATGGATGGCTTGCAACATTTGAAAATACTTCTGTTGCAGGAGCGGATATTGTTTCTGTAATCTGGTATTTCGGAGATGGAACTACAGCAACAACTTATGATGCGGAACATCTATATTTAGAACCTGGTGAATCGTATGTAATTTGTTTGGTAATTACAACTGCCGATGGTTGCGTTTCAGAATTTTGTGAAGAATTTGTGATTGGTGGTGATGGCGGAGAGTGTGAAGCAGATTTTACATGGGATACCGATGGTTTAACCGTTGATTTTACAGAAGATGCTGATGGCGGTGGAGCTGATATCATTAGTTATATCTGGACCTTTGATGACGGAACCGGAGATTACGGTGCGGAGGTTACGCATACTTATACAATTTCTGGGGAGTATGAAGTTTGCCTTACTATAATTACTGCTGATAGTTGTATAGATACACATTGCGAAGAAGTTAATGTGGAGGGAGAACCGGCACCTTGCACAGCAGGATTCGAAATTGAAAGTTTTGAAGAAACTCCTGATGGTTGGATTATTGTTTTCACAAATACTTCAGAAGGAACCGGACCGGGATCAGAAAATTATCATTGGTATTTTGGTGATGGTGGAGTTAGTGAAGCATTTAATCCTGATCACCTTTATACAGAGCCTGGTATTTATACAATTTGTGTAACAATTGGTGAAGAAGGTGCTGATTGTTTCGATGAATATTGTGAAGAAATATTTATTGGTGGTGATGATGATTGTGCAAATCCTGATCTTATAGATTCTGCTTATGCATGTATTGAAGTTTACGAACCTGTTTGTGGATGTGATGGGGTAACTTATAGTAATTCCTGTTTTGCTGAATATTATGGCGGAGTACTTTTCTGGACAGAAGGCGCTTGTGATGCAACTGCAATTGAAGAAGAAAATATATTTGGATTTGTTCAGTTATCTCCAAACCCTGCACAAAATGAAGTGGAATTAAATTACACTTTACAATCGAATGCAGATGTTCGGATTTATATAATGAATATAGTGGGACAACAATTAAACGAACTCATCAATAAACCGATGGTTGCAGGAAGTTATAGTTTACAATTTAATACTACCGATCTTGCATCGGGAATATATTTAGTAAATATTGTTGCCGGAAATGAGCAGTCAGTGCAGAAATTAGTGATTTCTAAATAATATTTTATATAACATTAAAAGGTGATCTTGTCGTGAGATCACCTTTTTTTATTTTATACACTTCCTCTGTGGGAGGGTGAATAAAAAGGTGTCACGCAAAGGCGCAAAGAAAAAATAAAATGTAAATAGTAACTTAAATATAAGTTTGCGAGAAAAAATAAAAAAGGTTTCACGCAAAGGCGCAAAGGCGCAAAGAAAAATAAAATGAAATTCGCATTTTAAACACATAGCAAATCTTTGCGGCTTTGCGAGAAAAAATAAAAAAAATTTCACGCAAAGGCGCAAAGGCGCAAAGAAAAAATAAAATGTAAATTGTAATTTA
>CAZXBG010000099.1:0-15886 GCA_964638865.1 uncultured Chitinophagales bacterium
TAATTACCGGAGCTTGCAATGCTGCAAGACAGGATAAAACAAGATTTAATAAAATAAAGGGATATGGATCAAAGGAACGATCAATCAATAATAAAACATTTATAACAATCCAAAAAAAGATAACAACCCCAAATAAAATAATAAATCTCCAACTGCCCCCGAAGGCTGCAACTTTATCAGCAAGCCTTTCTCCAAAAGTAATTGGTTCAGGTTTTTCAAGATATACATCGCGACTCATCAAGTCGGCATTGGCAATGCTTGCAACTACTTCTTTATCAAGCTTATCCAACTCTCCTCTTTCTGCAGCAATCAAACCGGTTATGTATTCTGTTCTGGCTTTATTTATAATTTCATTGAATACAAATCCGGATCCATTCCAATCGGAATATTGTTTTTTTAGAACTGCTTTTATCTTTTCTCCAACAAAATTGGTATCAGATAAAAGATGTGCAGAGTATTCTTTTTTTGAAATTGCACAAATAATTGTTTTATCCATATTTCAAAAATTTACACCTACAAAAATTATACAAACAATTAAATCTTTTAAAAATAAAATGAATAATTACCTCCCTCAAATCTGGGATTCACAACATTGTTATAAATTGATCCAAAGGTATAGGAGATTCCAAAAAAAGTATAAAAATTAAAACTCGATTTTTGTTCTGAAATTTGCAATAATATTTCTTCTTCACTTAGATCTCCTTTCGGAAGATTTAATTGGTCTTGCTGAAAATCGACGGTAAAAAATCCATTTATAGTCAATCCCTCTGTTATTCTCCAGTTAAGCGATGTGAAACACCCTGCACTATTCTTACTCAGATCGTGAAAATAGTTCGAGCCATTTATTCCGATAGCAATAGAACCCCACTTTTGGGTCATAGATAAAGATACATCGAGTCTGTTTCGCAACAGGATTTCACTTTCTTTTTCAAATATAGTAGTGTCTGTATAATTGCTGTATTCAGGACCTATTTTATAAAAAAAAGTAAGCAATTTTGTAGTGGATTCCCCATATGGAAAAATGTTGTATTCAATTGCCGGTGAGATATTGATATTTGCATCATAATTACTAAAGGTACTTGTATAATAATCAGCCTCTCCGCCAATTGACCAATGGTCGTTCAAACTTTTTACAACGGTTATATCGCTATAGGTACTATTATTAAAACTTTCGTAATTTGTAGAATCATCCAAAACAAAAATATCCGTATTGTAATTCGCACCTGCGTCAATTCCAATCTTCCAGTCATCTGTAACTTTGTTTGCACTTAAATTTCCGGAAATATTGTAAGAAGTAAAAATGGAGCTGATATTTGCATTTACATAACTGCTTATCGAAAATACCCAACTGTTCCATTTATCATCCTCCTGTTTTGTTTCCTCCCCTTCACTTCCGGAATAAGTAATGCTAATTGGCAGATTACCGGGTAGTTTAGCAATATATGGCAGCAGACCCATTTTTATTATTTGCACTAATCCGGTCCTCGATTCATCTTCCGTATTATTCGTGTTTGCAATATAATGCAGGGTGTCATTTTTTCCTGCAAATTTCCCTTGCCCCAAAAAAAAGAGGGTATAATCAAATCCACCGCTGCCGGTTATCTGTCCCGCAATAAGCAAATGCAGATCCGCTTCAAACCTGTCGCGAACATAACTCACAAATGGAATTTCTGTTTTTATATATTCCTGATAGTTATATGCGCCATCAAGGTAAACACGAAGATAATCTGTGTTGGTAGAGTCGTTTACCTGTGCATCCAAATGCCATACAGAAGCAAAAAAAAGGGAAATGAGGAGGCGGATTTTCATAATACAAAAACGGTAATTGGTTAAAAAATATTTTTCGTTGGGTGGATATCAATTTAACTAGTCTTAAAGGAAATTCTTTATCCAGCTATTGCCTATCGTGGTTTTAAAATTTACATCGAATGAAGATTTTGAATTTACCAAGGGATCAAGAACAAGTGTATCTTCATTCACTAATTTTTGTGCATATAATTCAGGCAGTTCATGCAAATGGGTAGAGGTCAAGGACCCGTCATGATAAAAATTAACGAGTGTTCTGTCAAACAGATCGATTTCAAATTTTTTCTCTACAGATTTAATAAAATGCACTGAGGTGTCAATGGAGCATCCACTGGCAGCTGTGTGTGATTCATCTACTATTAACATAATCAACCGATCTTCAATAACAGTTCCTTCGGCATTAAGTTGTGCATTGTGCGCCGTCCATTGTTTTGTAAAAACCGAAAGCATAAGATTTAACTCGTTAATTTCATCACCGGAAAATGGTCGTGATGATTGATAAATCCAAACTTTTGAATCAGGTGAAAAATTATTATCAGAATTCATATTAAGTTATAAGAAGTTAGTGTTTTTAAATTTAAATTATATCCTGAAATCAGACCAGGTGATTCGCCATGGCAATTAATTCCGCTACATCGTAAACTTTCACTTCTTCCTCTTTATTTTTATTTTTTATTCCATCGGTCATCATGGTATTACAAAATGGACAGGCACTTGCTATTATGTCAGGATTTAATTCCAGCGCTTGTTCCGTGCGTTCGATATTAATTTCTTTTTTTCCTGGCTCTGCTTCCTTCCACATTTGTGCGCCTCCGGCTCCGCAACACAATCCTCTGCTTTTACAACTTTTCATTTCTGCAAGTTCAGCATCCAACTTTTGCAGTACATTTCTGGGCGCTTCATAAATATTATTTGCTCTGCCAAGATAACAGGAATCGTGATAGGTTATCTTTTTTCCCTTAAATGAACCGCCATCTACTGTTAATTTACCTTCATCAATTAATTGTTGCAAAAAAGTGGTGTGGTGTATTACTTCATAACTTCCACCCAATTCAGGATATTCATTTTTAAGGGTATTAAAACAATGCGGACAAGTAGTAACAATTTTTTTAATGCCATATCCATTTAAAACAGCGATATTATTTTGGGCGAGCATCTGAAAAAGAAATTCGTTACCTGCCCTTCTTGCAGGATCGCCGGTACATCCCTCCTCTGTTCCCAAAACTGCGAATTTAATTCCGATGCTGTTTAATATTTTAACAAATGAACCTGTTATTTTTTTTGCCCTATCGTCAAAACTTCCTGCACATCCAACCCAAAACAATATTTCCGGCGATTCACCTTTTGCAAATAATTCTGCCATGATCTGCACTTTATTTAACTCTGTATTCATGTTCATTTAATGACGATTAAATAACTATTCTTAATTCAATTTTTTATTTAATTTCTTCCGCCCACTTAATTCTGTCGGCAGGATTAAACTGCCAGGGTGCCTGATTGTTTTCCATATTATTAAACATAACATTCCATTCCTGTGGTGCATCACTTAATTCCATCACCGCATATCTTCTCAATTCCAAAATTATACTTAACGGATTTATGTTCACAGGGCACTCTTCCACGCATGCATTACATGTAGTGCATGCGCGAAGTTCTTCTGCTGTGATATAATCGCCGTATAAAGCTTTATTATCAACAAAATCTTTTCCGTGTTTCGATAAATTATTTCCAACCTCTTCTAGTCTGTCGCGTGTATCCATCATTATTTTTCGGGGAGATAATTTTTTACCTGTAATATTTGCGGGACAAGCTGCCGTGCATCTTCCACATTCTGTGCAGGAATAAGCATCCAATAAATGTTTCCAGCTAAGATCAGTAACATCTTTTGCACCAAATGTTTTGGGAGGATCGGCAATTACTGTTACCTGAGCTGAAGGATCAACCATGGTTTTTACTTCATTCATTATTACAGGCATATTTTCTATAATACCGTTATCATTTAAACGCATATACCAGGAATTAGGGAATGCGAGAATAATATGCAAATGTTTTGAATAAGGAATATAATTCAGAAAAAACAATATACCAATAATATGCAACCACCATGCAACGCGTTCAACTATTATTAAAGTTTCCATATTTACTCCGGAAAATAAAGTTGAAGTAAATTGCGACACTATCAATTTTCCTGTATTAGGATAATGTTCAGCACCTAAATTCTGTAATTGAACATCGGTGGCATTCATAGTTAAAATTGCAATCACAAGAATAATTTCCATCAACAGGATAAAATTTGCATCCTTAAACGGCCACCCTTTTAATTCTGATTGTGTGAACCTTTTTATTTTTAATATATTTCTTCTTATTAAGAATATGATTGTTGCAATTAATGCGAGTAAGGCAAGAAATTCGATGATACCGATCATGAAAGTATAAAACCCACCCAAATAAGGAGCAAAAAAACGATGACTTCCAGATAAACCATCCACTACTATCTCTAATACTTCAATATTTATAATAACAAAACTTACATAAATAAATAAGTGTAAAATTGCAGGCAGGGGTTTGCGGAACATTTTTTTTTGGCCCAATGCGAAAAGAGTCATGTTCTTCCAACGCAGACCGGGACTATCATTTAAGGCCTCTGCCCTGCCTAAAAAAATATTCCTTCGTATAGAAGCAAATTTTTTGCCGGCTACCCAGGCGGAAACACCGAATATCAAAACAAAGGCTATCTGTAAAACCAAATCCATACGCGCAGTTTAGACGGTTGCTAAATTAAGTGTAATTTTATGACTGTAAAAATTATCTATACACAGTTATGATCTCAAGACTTCTGGTTCTGCTGCTTTTTGTGTTACCAATTGCCGGTTTAACGCAAAATAAAACGATCAAAAACAAGATCACACTATCTGCCTATCATGAAATAGCCAACCGCAATGCGGAAGAAATTGTACCTGTTTTGGTAAAAGGCGATGTAAAACAGATTGAAAATTTTATTCGAAGCACTCAGGGTTTTGTGAAATTTTCTACAAAATCCATTGTTTCTGCTAATTTATCAGTAAGCAACATCAGACTTTTAAACAAAGAAATATTTGTGCAGGTTATTGATATTCCGACTGCAAAACTCACCATACTGAACGATGTTATGGTAAAACATAATAATGTAGACTCCGCGTATTTGGGAATGTGGCCTCTGGACCAGGGATACGACGGAACCGGCGTCGTTATTGGAATAATTGATACTCCATTTGATATTGACCATGAAGATTTTTCAGATGCAGAAGGCAATTCACGCATTAAATATGTATGGGATCAAAATTTATCCGATGGAACTGCACCTGTAGATTATGGATATGGAATTGAGTGCGACAGTGTCATGATAGCAAACGGAACCTGCACCAGTAACGATTATGAGGAGGGAAATTACAGTCACGGAACAGGTGTTGCCGGCGTTGCTGCATCCAGTGGAAATGCTTCCAACAAATATAGAGGTGTGGCTCCAAACGCCGATCTGATATTGGTTGCAATAGATTTCGAAAGCGATTATCTTTCCAATACGGTAGATGCCGTTTCCTATATCTATGATCGCGCAAATGCTTTGAACAAACCCTGTGTTATTAATACCAGTTATGGTGCTTATGCAGGTTCACACGATGGACTTGATCTTACTTCACAGGCATTGGATGAGTTAATTGAGGCGCAAAACGGGCGTGCATTTGTTGCAGCTGCCGGAAATGCCGGAAATTTAGCTTTTCACCTCGGTTACGAAGTAAGTGCCGCCGAACAATTCACATGGTTTAAAAAGTTAAGTTATACGAACCTTGCCTATTGGCAATTATGGGCTGATACAGCTGACTTTAATAATGTTGATTTTAGAATAAGTGCAGATAATCCAACTGGTTTTGTTGGTATGGGATCAACCCCACTTTTTAATATGTTGAGTGATTTTAATTTCGATACCGATATTATTGACTCCGCGTTTTATACAGTTCCAGGAGCAGGATACGTGCAAATTTATGCGCAGTTATTAGACGGGAGATATTTGATTGAATTTGTAATTACCCCTGAAGTAAGCACTTATTATTGGCGACTAAGCACTAGTGGTTCCGGCCACTTTGATGTTTGGAGTTCAGAGGCTACGACAGGTTTTTCCAATTATGTAACTACGGCTTTGCCCGATGCGGGAACCTTGCCTGAAATAATTAATTATCGTTTACCTGATCTTGACCAGACCATTGTAAGTGACTGGCAATGCAGTGATCATGTGATAGCAGTTGGAAATTATGTGAACCGCGATACTATGACGAATTATTATGGTGTTATCGCCAACTTTTTTGATCCTGTGAGCGATCTTTATATTTCTTCGAGTCATGGTCCTACACGCGACAACAGGATAAAACCTGATATCTGTGCTCCGGGTTGCAGAGTTTTATCAACAGGCTCCACGGTTTTAACCGATTGGTTGATCGGACTTGGTTTGGCAACTTATATTTCATTGGATGGAGAACATTATATTTATAACGGCACTTCTTTTGCGAGTCCCGAAGTAGCTGGTATTGCAGCTTTATATTTTCAAAAAAACCCTGATGCAAATTATGCCGAAGTAAAGGATGCAATTTTAAGTCAGGGAAGATCTGATGTTTTCACCGGTGAAGACCTCCCAAATAACAGATGGGGATACGGAAAAGCAGATGCATTCAGAACGCTAACCGGTGATTGGGGATGTGAGGCGGATAATTACACAAATCCTCCACAAAATATTGAATTATTAAATATCATGGCTACCAAAGCATTGATAAAGTGGGATCTTATTCCTAATGCTCTTGGTTATCAGATAAGTTATCAAAAAGTTGGAGCTGCCACTGCAAAAATCAAGGCATTCAGTAATTCGAAAATATTAAATGGATTAACACCAAATTCAACTTACAACTGCACAGTAAGAGCTTATTGCGATACTTATGGATTAAGTGATTGGAGCGAAGTTTTCACCTTTACCACCTTGCCATTAAAAGAGGGAATTGAGGATGAAAAAATGATTCTGGTTTACCCAAATCCTGCTTCCGGTTTTTTGCATATTGAAGGAATTTCTGCTGAAAGTACTATTGTGATCAGCAATATAACTGGGAATATTTTATTAACAGCAAAAAGTTCAGATACGGAAAATATATTGGATATTTCCCATTTACCTGCCGGTTTATATAACTTGTCAATTTATAATGAAACAACAAGGTATTCCAAAACTATAACTGTAATAAATTAATATGGAGCAAACATTAACAAAAATAGTTTCTGCGGAAAAAATTAATCAAAAAATAAAACGCATAGCATACGAAATAGCGGAAGATAATTATGAGGAGACAGAAATTGTAATTGCAGGAATTTGCAAAGCAACAGAAGGTTATACATTTGCTGAATTATTGTATAACGAATTAAAAAAAATAATTACGGCAAAACTGTTATTAACGCATATTGAATTAGATAAAAATGATCCGGGCAACAGTGGTGTTGAATTAAATCTTACAGAAGAAGAAATTGATAATAAGGTTATTATTGTGGTGGATGATGTTGCAAATACAGGAAGAACATTATTGTATGCAATAAAACCGCTGTTGAGTTTTTCACCAAAAAAAATTCGGAATGCAGTATTGGTCGAACGCAAACATAAATTATTCCCTGTGAGTCCCGATTATGTTGGGTTGTCGCTGAGTACAACTATTCACGAGCATATTAAGGTAGTTTTAAGTGATGCGGAAAATAGTGGAATCTATTTGTCTTAATGCTCCGTTAACATACGCATTTTAACTAATTCTATTCTATCTTTTATTTCCATTGCAGAAACATCGATGATCAGTTTAGACCGAAGATAATATACTTCGCGCTCTGATAATTTCTGAAAAATATAATCTTTTAATTCAGGGTCTGTTAAATTGGCGATGAGTGGTCTTTTTGCTTTTCTTTCTTTTAACCGGCCGTATAAAATTTCGAGGGGCATATTAAGATAAATGGTCAACCCTCTTTCATTCATCCAATCCATATTGTCGAAATAACAGGGAGTTCCTCCACCACAGGAAATAACTGCATTTTTATGCAAAACCGAGGAGTGCAATATATCTGCTTCCAAACGCCGAAAATATTCCTCTCCTTTTTCGCTGAATATTTCTGCAACAGTTTTCTTTTCTACCACTTCCATAACCTGATCAATATCCATGAGTGTATAATCCAGCTTTTCGGAAAGTTTTCTTCCAAAAGTTGATTTACCGGAGCCCATAAAACCTAAAAGATATATTCTCATGTTATGAAATTCGAATACGCGGATCAATTGCCGAATATAAAATATCTGCTAAAATACTAATTGCAACAAATATTACGGCAGTGTATAAAATAGCACCCATGGCAACAGGATAATCAAAGGTTTTTAATGCATTTACCGTTTCGTATCCAATGCCATTGTAATTAAATATTGCTTCAATAAAAAATGCACCGGTTAACAAACTCGCAAACCAACCTGAAACCGAAGTTACTACAGGATTTAAGGCGTTTTTTAATGCATGTTTAAAAAGAATGGTATTTTCATTTAATCCTTTAGCTCTTGCTGTGCGGATATAGTCATTGTGCATAACATCAATCATTGCACTTCTGGTTAATTGTGTAATAACTGCAATTGGACGTATACCCAATGCAAATGCCGGCAGTATGAGATTTTTAAGTTCCAAATATTTTTCGCCTGTGTATCCATCGGTTACATAAAGGTCGCCTGTCATATTTAAACCGGTAATGGATGCAAGTAAATAGGCAAATATTAACTGCAGTATTATCCCGACAAAAAAGGAAGGAAATGAAATTCCCAAAACACTCACAGCGGTGCAAACTTTGTCGAGCAACGAATTAGGTTTAATAGCGGCTGCAACTCCAAAAACAATACCCATTACTGTTGCAAATATCATTGCCGTTAATGCTAATACAAGGGTATTGGGAATGCGTTCAGACAATATTTCGCTAACTCTCCGTTTACTTGTGTAAGAGCGACTGAGAAATGGTTTTTTAATTACAAAAGAAGTGGAACCTATGGATACTATTTTACCATATTCATATTTATCCTTATTTAAAAAATATCTCGAATCCGGGTCTGCATTATTGTGAAAACTCAGTGGAGAAATATCGTTGAGATAAACAAGCAATTGTTTTCCTACAGGAAGGTCCAATCCCAACTCCTTCTTTATATTTTCAATCGTTTGTTTATCCGCTTTTTCTCCTGCTATCTGGCGCTCTGGATTGATGCGCGTTAGCTGAAACAAAAAGAAAACTACTATCACCACACCGAGCAAAACAAATAATCCGTAAAGAAGACGTTTGAAAATAAATTTGATCAATTGCTCTTATTGATTGGTTAAATAATATTATCACTGCATTATAAAAAATATTTAATATTATAACAATGCTCCCTCCACAACCTTTTTTCTGACAATTCCCTTTTCTATTGTCACAATTCCGGTATTTTCCTTCATAATCTTGTGTAAAACATCTTTATCACAAACAAAATAATTATAATTTAACCGTGAAGCTTTTTTCATCAATACCAGAATATCAGGCGATCCTGAACTCACAACAAAATATTTTTGTCCGGTGGAATCCATTTTTTTCATCTCTGTTAAGATTAAATTCCAGATATCACCGGTCAGTTTATCCTGCGCCAGTTCATTTATTATTACCATATTGATAATAGAGGTATCGCTTAAAGTTATTGCCGTAACATCCTCCCCAATACTATCCTGTAAAAAGAATTCATTATACGGTTCTTTGGAGTTAATAATTTTAGGAACAACATTTTCACCAACCATAAACATTTCGTCTGAAACAGGCTTTAATTCCACTGCAGCTCTGTCTTTAAAATGTGCTGCTTTTATTTCATCAAATGTAGGAAGATCGCGCCAGCTCCATTTATCGATAACAGTTCCGTTTTGTAAAAGAACGATGTTTGGATTTGTTCTGCCTATGGTCAAACATACTTTTCCATCACCGGTATAAAAGGGGAATGCCATTTGGCGTTCGTGGCGGAACATTTCAATAGCATCTCTGCTTTCTGCTACTAATGCAAAAGTGAACAATCCTTCCTTTTCTGCACTTTGTTGCAAAGTATTAATTTTTTCCCAGCCTTCCTCACTTGTTTTATCAAAATGTGCTGACACCACCATTATGGAAAAATCAGGATTGTTCAGGATCTGATCTGTAATATAATTGTCATTCTCATCAGAAACAGCAAAATCAATGATCTTTGGACGGAATCCTTTCTTTTTAAGTTTAGTATATGAAGTATCTAATTTCCAATTTTCTTTATCGGTAGAATATTTTGTCAACTCCGCCATCTTACTTTTATCGCTGAGTTCGGTATTTAAAAATTTCAACTTTATTTTTTCTGCTGTTTTAACATTGGAATAATTGTAATTCATTTCTACAATATCCTTTTCTGCATCGGGAGGAATAACCATTAATTCGGGAATATTATTTCCAACTGCATATGGTCGCCAATCAAAAAATACATCGTGTTTTAATACATGCGAATTAATCCACCAGGCAAATCCAGTAACCAAAACAAAAATTAAAAAAGAGGGAACAGGTTTTAATATTGGTTTAATATTTTTTCGCAGAATGAAAATAATAATGATCAAAAAGATCAAAACCAGATCTTTATAAAATGATTCCCATGGCGTTAGTGGGATAAAATCACCAAAACAGCCACAATCAGTTACAGACCCTGTAATTGCCGAATATCCGGTAAGCCAGGTAAAAAAAACAATGAGTAATAATAACAACCAGGCTGTAATATTTTTCCATATTCCCAATAATAATGCAATACCTAAAGCTACCTCCAGCGTAGTTAAAAAAACTGCCTGTAAATTAATGGTATCCAAAACCCAATCTGCCTGAAATAAAAAAGAGGTCCATGACCAACGATCAGCAAAGACATCGTAATATTCTTCCAGTTTAATTCCAAATCCAACCGGATCATTCGCTTTTACCAGACCGGAAAAAATAAATAAACCGCCGACAAATATCCGGCAAAACCACAAAACACTATTTTTCATTTTCCTTGAGTTTTATTAATGCAAAAATGGAATAGTTTATCATATCCATATAATGAGAGGCAACTCCTTCAGAGATCAAAGTTTTGCCATCATTTTCTTCTATTTGTTTCACGCGTAAAATTTTCATCAGAATAAGATCCGTAAACGAAGGTATACGCATATCGCGCCAGGCTTCACCATAATCATGATTTTTATCCTCCATGAGTGACTTTACCGTATTGATCTGTTCATTGTATAACTCTAATGCCCTGTCTGCATCCAATTGAATTGGATCATTCTCGTTACGTTGCAATTGTATCAATGCAATGGCTGCATAATTAATAATTCCTCTGAATTCATCTTCAATCCCCTCATTTACTTTATGTGTCCCTGCCTGCTCAATGGTTCGGATGCGTTGTGCTTTGATAAATATCTGATCAGTGAGCGACTGAGGCCTTAAAATGCGCCACGAAGTGCCATAATCCTTTATTTTTTTTATGAAAATGTTTCGGCAACCTTCCACTGCCCCGTCATATTGTATATTTGTTTTCGACACTGCTGTATTCATTATCGGTGTAAAATTATATGGACAAAACTACTTATTTCTACCCGAACAAAACATTGCGGCTTGGTGATAGTTTGCTCGATTTATCCACACCTGCCGTGATGGGTATTTTAAACGTTACTCCCGATTCGTTTTTCGACGGGGGGAACTTTTCCAATATAGATGCAGCATTAAGGCATACGGAGTTATTAATTTCGGAGGGGGCTGATATTATAGATATAGGGGGGATGAGCACTAAACCGGGCGCAATACCCATATCACCGGAGGAGGAGCTTTTGCGTGTTATTCCTGTTATAGAGGCAATCAGAAAAAAATTTGAAAATATTCCGATCTCAATCGATACCGTTTATGGAAAAGTAGCGCAGGAATCATTAAACGCAGGTGCAAATATGATAAATGATGTTTCGGCTGGAAATATGGACCCCGAAATACTGGCCGTTGCTTCCAATGGTAAAGTGCCATATGTACTGATGCACATGCAAGGCACTCCTGAAACAATGCAGGTTGAACCTCAATATACCAATGTAACCAAAGAGGTATTTGATTTTTTTATCGCAAAAGTGCAAACCTTGAATGCCCGTGGCATTAATGATATCATTATTGATCCGGGATTTGGTTTTGGTAAAACAACCGAACACAATTATTTACTCGCAAAAAATTTGGATGTTTTAAAACAAACCGGTTTACCAATTATGGTAGGCATTTCGAGAAAAAGTATGGTTTGCAAGGTATTAAAAGTAAATCCTGAAAAAGCATTGAACGGAAGTACTGCTTTACACGCCATTTTATTGCTGAAGGGTGCTGATATTTTAAGGGTGCATGATGTAAAGGAAGCAAAGGAGGTGATCAAAATTGTATCACAACTTGCACTATAATTTAAAACAATTTCAACTTTAAAAATGTTTGGAGAGAAATTAGGTATTCAATAAATGTTGCAATATTAATAACCTGTTGTTTATCTTAGCCAATAGTTAATAAATAAAATGCTGTTACAAATTCAAATTGGTTTTCTGGAGGTCACTTTTATCGATATTATCGATATATTGTTAGTTGCATTTATTTTATTTCAGTTATACAGACTGGTTAAAGGAAGTTTAGCCTTTACCATTTTCATCGGATTAATTGTTATATATGTATTGAGTCTGATTACAGAAGCAATGGAATTGCGATTGATGAGTGAAATTTTAGGTGCTTTTATTAATGTAGGTGTAATTGCTCTCTTAATCGTTTTCCAACCTGAAATAAGGCGGTTTCTTTTATATGTTGGCAGAAGCAGCGATTTCAGAAAAGTGAAATTCTGGCAATCAATGAGCGTAAAAAGAATACGGGCCGGCGAATACAACCACAGGGAAGTAAATGAATTAACGGAAGCTATCCTGAACCTCAGTATCCTGAAAACAGGAGCCTTGATCGTAATTCCACAAACCTCGCACCTGCGGTTTTATCAAAATACCGGAATTCCGATAAATGCCATGATAACCAAAGATATTATTGAAAGTATTTTTTATAAGAATAGCCCTTTGCACGATGGCGCTTTAATAATTGCTGATCATAAAATTGCTTCCGCAAAATGTGTTTTGCCGCTGTCGGACAATCCCGATCTTCCCCCAAAATTCGGACTGCGACATAGAAGCGGATTAGGCATTACAGAACAAAGTGATGCAACATGCATAATTGTTTCCGAAGCAACCGGTGAAATAAGTTATGCCCGGGAAGGAAAATTATATCAGGATATTAAAAAAGAGGAATTGCGAAAATTAATTACACGATCACTTTTTCATAGCATCAACTGAATCTGCTGCTTCCAGCAAGGAATCGAGATCTATGCCATTTTTTTCCATTATAGCATCAAGTAAAGCTTCATCATCACCGGCATATTCCATTTGCAGATCAATATTTGTTGCATAAGGGCTTTCGGGATATTTATCCTTTAATTGTTGGAGATACTGAATGCTTTTATCAATATTATTTAAATTCTCCTCACTTACACGCGCTGCAGTAACAAGTGCCTGAGGTGCATAATCCGATTCCGGATATCGCTCTGCCAACATTTCTAATGCTTCAAGTTCTTTATCATAAAAAGGAATAAAATGAAAAAGCATAGCCGATTTAAAAATAAATTGCGGAGCTAAAGAATCCTCAGGATAGTTATTTGCAAATTCCATATACTCCTGAACCAGATCCTCGGCCATTACACGTTGTTTTACTGAAAGCACTTCATTTGTGCGTAAAACACTGTCCATTTCAACAGATGCCGCATAAATTTCCTTCAATTCATTTTCTCTTTTATTGCAGGAAACTAATACGAATATAGAAACCAATGTTACAACTCCAAATAATTTATTCATGATATTTCTTGTATTTTAGTGGCTGCACTGCGCAAACATGGCACAAAATTACGTAAATATTAATCCGGTGAAACTACTTAAGTTACTTATCCCAATTTTTCTGTTGAATTCCTGTGCTAATATTATTGTAAAATACGCAGGAAACTCCGACCTTGTTAAAGAAGAAATACCTTATAAAGACCCCGAGTTTAAAAAGGTGACCAATTATATTCCGGATCCGGGACATCCACAGGCTTCACAAATTCGTTATGTAAGAATTAATTTCCACATCATGCAAAGAAGTGATGGAACAGGAAATTTTGATGAAACTGCAGGAAGGAAATTCTGTCGCGACATGGTTGATCAAAGCAATTTCCGATGGTCTAATAATCTTAAAATGAATTTACCGATAGGAAATCTGACAGAAGTTTTACCGATCGGAATTCGCGTTGTTTTAGAAAAAGATGCCGAAACAGGCCAAGACGCAATATATTTTCATAAAAATGATTCTCTGTGTTTTTGGAACCGAAGCCTGAAAAAGGGTTATGCCTCCCTTAGCGACCAGACTGTTTTAAAAAAATATGGAATCGGAAACGACTCCGTTATTAATATCTTTTTAATGGAACATGTTCCTGATAGTGTAGATTCGCCAACCTACGGAGGTGGAACCTTATCCGGAATTTCTTTTGGTGGAAGCATTAAATTATTCAGCATGCACCTTCAGTCAACTATGGTAAAATACAGGGATGACGGAACCCCATTTACCCATGATGCCTACTTTCTTTCCAAATTAATGAACCATGAGCTCGGACACAGTTTCGGACTAAACCATACCTGGAACTGGGATGATGGTTGCGATGATACTCCAAAAAATCCAGGCTGTTGGAGCGAAACCGGCAAAGCGCCCTGTGATGGAGTGATTAGTAATAATATGATGGATTATAACTGGAGTCAGCAGGCTGTTAGTCCATCTCAGATCGGAAAAATTGAATATCATTTTGCAAAAGAATCAGATGGTGCAAGAAAATTTGCAATACCTTATTGGTGTGAATACCATTCTTTTGATAGAGTAGTTATTACAAAAAATCAAAATATTGTATGGAATGGAATAAAAGATCTTTGGGGGGATATTGAGATAAGAAATGGAGCAACATTAACTATTAAAAGTATAGTTTCCTTGCCCGAACAGGCTAAAATAATTGTAAAACCGGGTGGGAAATTAATTATTGACGGAGGAAAGATAACTAATCGCTGTGGCGACAAATGGGATGGCATAGAGATTTGGCGCAATAGAAAAACGGAGGAAATTGGCGTGGTTGTGATCGCTAATAAGGGTGTTATTGAACAGGTAGTGCATTTTGAAATAATGGAGGTTGAAGAAATTAAACAATAATTGTATGTTGATTCTGACGATTTTTTAATACCATACTTAAATGAAAATATAATAATATGTTGTCACCAATAAAAATTTCTTCTCCAATTAGTCTTCTGATCGCATTTTTTGGATTTTTTTTACCATTTACCGATATAAATTGTAATGAACAGAAATTAGATACCATAAATGGAATTGAGTTGGTGACCGGTTATAAACAGGATTTTGATATCACCAATTCCGGTGAAGAGGCAAAAACCAATATGGAGCGATACGATCCAAATATTTTTGCATTAAATGCTTTTATAGCATCCATAATGGGTATTTTTTTATTTGTTGTAAAAAAATTCAGATCCGGATATTTATTACAAGCTATAATTTCCGGTATTGGTTTAATTTGTATGTTTGGATTAATGATTGATCTGAAATCAAAACTTGCAGATGCTCAAAATGGAGGTAATGGAAAATTAAATTTCGATCTTAATTTGGAATTTGAAATGAAATTCGGGTATTGGCTGGTTACAGCATGCTTTTTACTTGCAACAATTATTAATATCAAACTTTCCAGACAAAAAAAACCGGATACCGATATCTTATTTCCGGAACTGGACGATGATGGTGGAAAAGAAAAACAGAACCTGGACATGCGATAGGTTCCATCCAGTCAAACTCATTACTCCCGTAAGACCAAGTTCATCCGGGCGGGCATTACTCATCACTCATTACTCATCACTCATTTCTCATCACTCAT
>CAZXBG010000100.1:0-15396 GCA_964638865.1 uncultured Chitinophagales bacterium
CCGCGTCATCCGCGTTCCCCTTAATCCACCCATACATTCGTTTTTTTATCCCAATTTTTTTATCTTTTTTTTATCCGCCCAATCCGCGTCATCCGCGTTCCCCTTAATCCACCCATACATTGGTTTTTTTATCTTTTTTTTATCCCCCCCAATCCGCGTCATCCGCGTTCCCCTTTTGCTTCCTATTTCACAAGGACTGAAGTCCGTTGATACATGATAGGTAATGCTTACAGCATTTTGGGTAGTTTATAATATTTTCACAGTCCGACCAGATCATCAGGGTGGGCATTCCTCATATTTCACCACTGCTCACTGCTCACTAACTCCCCCCTAACTTCCTCAACGAATCTTCCAACATCCTGATTTTCTCCTCTGCATCGGCTTTTTTCTTCATTTCTGATTCTACGACAGCAGGCGGTGCTCCGGAAACAAACTGCCGGTTATTGAGCTTTTTTTCTACACTGGTTAAAAATCCTTGTTGATAGCTAATCTGTTCCTGCAATTTAGTGCGCTCCTGTTCTACATCAATTTTTTTATTTATCGGAATGTAAAAAGTTTGTCCTCCCGAAATAAAGGAAACAGCATTTTCAATGTCAGCGGAAGTAGATTCAAAATTTGAAATATTTCCGAGTTTGATAATTATATAATTTACTTTCTCAAATTGTTTGAGATCGCCTGCAATAAAAAGTGGTAACTGTTCTTTGGGACTTATATTATTTTTTGCTCTTGCATCTCTTATCTTAACAATAATATCCTTCGCCATTTCACCTTGTTGTAAATTTGTTTCATCCGATTTTGTGGAAACAGGATAATCTGCAACAATAATATCATCCTTTCGATCTTTTAAAATATGATAGATCTCTTCTGTAATAAATGGCATTACGGGATGTAATAATTTTAATATTCTCTCAAAAAAAGCAACAGTTTTCTGATAGGTAATTGTGTCGATAGGTTTTCCGAATTCCGGCTTTATAAATTCAAGATACCAACTGCAGAAATCGTCCCAAATACAAGAATACATTTCCATTAATGCATCACTTATTCTAAAATCGTCAAAATGGGTATTTACTGTAGTAACGGTATTATTCAATTTTGCTTCGAACCATTCGATGGCGGCAATATTGTTTTTGTTTTCGCCTTCCACAATTTCCCATCCAACAATAAGCCGAAGTGCATTCCATATTTTATTATTAAAATTTCTGCCTTGTTCAATTAATTTTTCATCATAAATAATATCGTTTCCTGCCGGCGAACACAATAACATTCCCAAACGAACGGCATCAGCACCATACTGCTCAATAAGATCTAAAGGGTCGGGCGAATTTCCGAGCGATTTACTCATTTTTCTGCGTTGTTTATCGCGCACAATTCCTGTCAAATAAACATCGCTGAAAGGTTTATCATTTCTAAAAGTATAACCGGCTATTATCATACGCGCAACCCAGAAAAATAATATTTCAGGAGCGGTCACTAACGTATTTGTTGGATAATAATAATTGATCTCCCCTTTATCATCCTGCAATCCGTTAAATACACTTATAGGCCACAACCAGCTGCTAGCCCAGGTATCCAGCACATCTTCATCTTGATTTAATGTATTAAAGGAAATATTTTTTTCTCTTAATATTGCTTCTGCCTCATCTTTTGTTTTTGCTACAACAAATTCACCACTTTCCGTATACCAAGCCGGAATTCTATGTCCCCACCACAATTGACGGGAAATACACCAGTCGCGTACATTTTCCATCCAGTATTTGTAGGTATTTATATATTTATTGGGGTGGATCTTAATATTTCCATTCAGCACATTTTCCAATGCAGGAGCAGAAATTTCCTTCATCGAAAGAAACCATTGCATACTTAATTTTTTCTCCACCACTGCATCCGTTCGTTCTGAATATCCAACACTGTTTTTCAGGTCCTCTGTTTTAACAAGTTGTGTTAATTCTTCCAAAAGTGCTACCACTTTTTTTCTGGCAACGAATCTGTCGAGACCAATAAATAATTTTGCTTTTTCATTTAGAGTACCATCATCATTAAAGGTATCAATAACCTCTAATTTATGCTTTTTCCCGAGTTCATAATCGTTTTCGTCATGGGCCGGTGTAACTTTTAATGCGCCGGTACCAAATTCTTTTTCTACATATTCATCAGCTATAATTGGTATTTCACGATCTATCATCGGAACCAGAGCTGTTCGTCCGACAAATTTTTTATATCGTTCATCGTCCGGATGTACACATATTGCGGTATCTCCTAAAATTGTTTCCGGTCTTGTGGTTGCAACCGTAATAAAATGATCAGAGTCTTTCAATTTGTATTTTACGAAATACAGTTTTGAAACTACATCCTTATAAAAAACTTCCTCATTGCTCAATGCCGTTTTTGCTTCGGGGTCCCAATTGATCATGCGCAATCCGCGATAAATATAACCGCGATTATACAATTCAATAAATACCGCAATTACATCTTCATAATAACCCGGATCCATAGTAAAACTTGTTCGATCCCAATCGCAGGAAGCTCCAAGTTTTTTTAATTGCTGTAAAATGATGCCGCCGTATTTTTCTTTCCATTGCCATGCATAGGTTAAAAATTCCTCTCTTGTAAGAGTACTTTTTTTAATCCCCATTTCGCGAAGCATTCCTACCACTTTAGCCTCGGTAGAAATACTTGCATGGTCGGTTCCAGGCACCCAGCAGGCATTTTTACCCATCATTCTTGCTCTGCGAATCAATACATCCTGAATGGTATTATTCAGCATGTGACCCATGTGCAATACACCGGTTACATTGGGTGGCGGAATTACAATTGTATAGGGTTCGCGATCATCAGGTTCTGAATGAAAATATTTTTTATCCATCCAGTGTTTATACCATTTATCCTCAATTTCAGTCGGGCTATATGTTTTCGAAATTTCCATATTGAGTGCAAAAATAAGGGATACAGAGCATTTTGGAGGATAACAGGCTGTTAATCAATAGAAAATATCCCGCTGATTAAAGGTTTTATTATACGATTTTCATTAATCTATCACTCGGCAATACAAAATGAAATTAATTTTCGAATAGGTATAACTTAAGTTTGGGTTTGATACCAAAAATAAATTCTTTTTAAATCAAGCTATTATCTTTACACCTGATATGTATGCAAAAAAAATAGGCATTCTTCGGGAAGCTAAATTCCCACCTGATGCCAGAGTGCCGCTAATTCCGGCACAAATTGAGCAGTTGAAAAAAAAATATCCGGAAATCGAAATTCTGGTACAACCGGGTAAGGGTAGATCTTATGCTAACTATGAGTTTGAAGAACGCGGAATTTTTTTACAGGAAGATCTTTCCACCTGTGATATTTTGCTAGGTGTTAAGGAAGTGCCCTATGATCTTTTGATCAATAATAAAACATATTTATTCTTCTCTCATACCATTAAAAAACAGTCGCAAAATAAAAAATTACTGCAGATGTTGTTGCAGAAGAACATCACAATGGTAGATTACGAATGTTTAAAAAATGACAAAGGTGATCGTGTAATTGCATTTGGCAGATGGGCAGGAATTATTGGCGCACATAATGGTTTATGGACCCTCGGGCAAAGGCTTGATGAGGGACATCTCAAAAGGGCAAAAGAGTGTCGCGATTATTATGAATTAAAATATCAGTATAAAGGGCTGAGTATGCCTAAAGT
Organism: uncultured Chitinophagales bacterium; assembly: GCA_964638865.1. Lineage (GTDB taxonomy): Bacteria > Bacteroidota > Bacteroidia > Chitinophagales > BACL12 > UBA7236. The sequence continues at coordinate 3,686 of CAZXBG010000100.1, forward strand.
TAAAATACTGGTAACCGGAACCGGTCGGGTTGGAAAAGGGGCAGTGGAATTTCTCCGAGAAATTAAAATCAGGGAAATATCGAAAGATGAATTTTTAAATTATGAATTCCCCGAAACAGTTTTTTGTATTTTGGATAGTGATGATCTTTATGATAGAATAAGCGACGGAGGATTTGACAGATCAGAATTTCACCACAATCCTGAACGTTATAAATGCAATTTTACGTTATACATGAATAAATGTGATGTATTGATCAATTGTATTTTCTGGAATCCAAAAGCACCACAATTATTTTCGAAAGAAGATATGCGCAATAAAAACTGGAGAATAAAAGTGATTGCAGATGTAAGTTGCGATATTAACGGAGGAGTGCCTGCCACCATACGTTCCACTACTATTAATGAACCGGTTTTCGGATACGATGTAAACACGGAAAGTGAAATTGCACCCTATATTCCGGAATCAATTGATATAATGGCAATTGATAATTTACCGAATGAATTACCGCGCAGTGCAAGTGAAGAATTCGGAAATCTTTTAATGCATTCGGTGTGGGATGAATTGTTTAAACCGGAATCGCGCATGATTCACGATGCAACAATTTGCAAGGAAGGAAAACTGAATGCCCCATTTTTATACTTAAGTGATTACGCAGAAATTACCTGATCAATACCGTTCTCTGCGTTCATGCAATAATTCGAATAAAACATTTCGCGCTCTGAATAATTGTGCTTTAACAGTGCCGAGAGGCATATTGAGTTTAACTGCAATTTCTTCATAACTTAATTCATCAAAATAACGAAGCTCTACAAGAATTTTATATTTTGGATTCAACTCTTCTAAAATTGTGCGCATCAAAACTGCTCTCTGTTCTCTGATAAATTTTTCTTCCGGATCGGGAGTATTTGTTTTGATACTAGAGTACGCAAATTTAGATCCTTCGTCATTTTCATCATCCAGACTCAAGGTATGCAGTTTTCTTTTTCTGATGAAATCGATAGCGTTATTTACTGCAATTTTAAATAACCAGGTACTGAAAGCAAATTCGGGTGTATATTTATCGAGATGCGCAAACGCTTTGCCAAATGCTTCAATGGTAAGATCATCGGCATCGTCGCGATTGTGCACCATTTTAAGCAACATATAATTAATGGAATCTTTATATCGTCCCATCAAAATACTAAATGCATGCTGATCTCCGGAACGGGCCTTTAACACAAGTGCCATATCTTCTTTTGCGCGATCTGAAAAATTATCGTTCAATCCCATCTGTATTTCGTTTTAAATAAAACAGATTTTGCAAATCTGAAATAATAAAAAATTTGCAGCAGATCGAATAATTCGATGGAATTTTTAAGATCCCTCTCCTCCAGTTTATTCATGGCCTTTGTAAAGGTAAAACGCAATAAAGCCCACCTAACAATAAGTGCTGCAATTATTACATACCAGTATTCAAACACAATGCCCAATAAAAAAATTGCACTGAACCAAAAAAGTATATGTGTTATTGGTTGCAACCCCAAAAAGAATTTGTGTTTAAATTTATAAAATTTTGCAGTGGAAAGATGGCGTTTTTTTTGTTCCCTCCAGTCATCCCAGGTTTCTTTTGGCGCCGAAAAAGTAAATACTTCCGGATCAATTACAATTGATGTATTGTGTTTCGTGGCCACTTTATTAATAAAAAGGTCATCATCGCCACTCGGGATATGCCGGTGTTCGAAAAATCCATTATTGTCGAAGAACAATTGTTTTTTATACGATAAATTTCTTCCAACCCCCATGTAAGGCAATTTTGCCAATGCGAATGAAAAATAATTTATTGCTGACAACACTGTTTCATACCGTATTCTTTTATTAAGATAACCGGGTTGTTTTTCATAGGCCCCGTATCCTAATACAATTTCTTTATCGTTGCCATAACCATGCATAATACCTTTTAACCACTGATCGGTTGCGGGATAACAATCGGCATCTGTTAAAACTACAATTTCATTTGCAGCAGCTTTTAAACCCAATGTAAGCGCAAATTTTTTTCCTGCCATCATCGGATTTCCAGTACCTGTTTTCGTTCTTTTTAAACGCGGCTCTTTTTGAGCAAGAAAAAATAAATATTCCGTAGTACCATCCTCCGAATTATCATCAACAACTATTACTTCAAAATTGGTATAATCCTGCGCCAATATTTTGGGAAGATTTTGTTTCAGATTAGCATCCTCATTTTTCGCACAAATAATGATGGAAACAGGAGGATAATCTTGTTGTTTGTTTTCTCTTACCTTAAAATTTGCAAGACGCAAATTAAAGAACAGCATATAAAATATCTGAAAAAAAGCAGCTGCGCAAAATAAATAAAAAATAGCGGTGTAAATCAAATGTATGTCCATAGTTGTGCTGAAGCAAAGGTAGAAGATTGAGATTTGCACTTCTTTTTTAATTACTATTGTATGATAACATATTCACACCCTGTCCACAATTACCTATTTTTGCGGCGTGTTTTTCAAACTAACAGGTAAGGATATTCATTCAAAAGCCCGCGCAGGGGTAATTACTACGGATCATGGTGTCATCAACACCCCCATTTTTATGCCCGTAGGAACCATTGGTACAGTGAAAGGTGTTCATTTTCAGGAATTAAAAAATGATATTAAGGCAGAAATAATTCTGGGAAATACCTATCATTTATATCTGAGACCCGGGACTGAAATTATTCACCAAGCCGGTGGTTTACACAAATTCAATAGTTGGGAAGGACCCATTTTGACCGATAGTGGTGGTTTTCAGGTGCATTCGCTGGCTAAAATTCGCAAAATAAAAGAGGAAGGAGTTACTTTTCAATCGCATATTGACGGAAGCAAACATACATTTACACCTGAAAATGTTATTGATATACAGAGAAAGATTGGGGCGGATATTATTATGGCTTTTGATGAATGCACTTCTTATCCCTGCGAATATTCCTACGCCGAAAAAAGTATGGAAATGACACATCGCTGGTTGAAACGCTGCGTAGAACAAATGGACAAAACGAATTCACTGTACGATTACAAACAATTTCTTTTCCCCATTGTGCAAGGCAGTGTTTTTCCGGAATTGCGGAAAAGATCTGCCGAAGTAATTGCATCAATGGAATTAGAAGGAAATGCAATTGGCGGACTGAGTGTTGGTGAACCCCATGAAGATATGTATGCCATGACCGAAGTTGTTTGTGACATACTACCGGAAAATAAACCGCGTTATCTAATGGGTGTTGGAACACCGGCAAATATTTTGGAATGTATAGCCCTTGGAATCGATATGTTTGATTGTGTAATGCCAACCCGAAATGGAAGAAATGGAATGTTATTTACAGCAGAAGGCATCATCAATATCAGAAATAAAAAATGGGAGAGCGAATTTAGTGCAATAGATGAAACTTCCGGTTCATTTGCCAGTCGCAATCATTCGAAAGCATTTTTGCGACATTTATTTGCATCCGGCGAACGATTGGGACCTCAAATTGCAAGTATTCATAATTTGAGTTTTTATTTGTGGTTGGTAAAGGAGGCAAGAACAAAAATTATGGAAGGTAATTTTTATGCGTGGAAAAATTTGATGGTTAAAAAGGTGAGTACACGATTGTGAAGAAAATTATTGATATATTATTATTTCCGTTCAACAGATGGCTGAGCATTATCGACAGATATGTAATCAGCAAATTTGTTGTGACCACAATTTTCGCACATGTGCTGATAATTTCTATTGCGATCGTAATTGATTTTTCTGATAAATCAGAAAATTTTGTGGAAAGAAATGCGCCTGGCGGAGAAGTGTTTCAATATTATATTGATTTTATTCCTTTTATAGGTTCCATACTTGCGCCATTATTGATATTTCTTGCTGTTATATTTTTTACTTCGCGAATGGCTTACAATAGTGAGATAATTGCCATGATGAACAGCGGCATGAACTTTAAAAGATTTTTGCGGCCCTATTTAATTTGTGGTTTTGCCGCTTTGGCACTTTTATTATACGGCAACTATCAACTTGTTCCTGAAACAAATAAACGCAAACTTACTTTTGAAGATAAATATATTCATACCCCGAAAAATTTTGGAAATAATCTGCATTTAAAACTGGATAAAAATACCTTTATTTCTTTGGAGCGCTTTAAATTCAAAACAAATGAAGGATTTAATGTTTCCCTGGAAAAATATGAAGGAAACGGGAAATCGAGAAAATTGATCACAAAAATTAATGCGAATAAAATGACCTATGAAACTGATAAAAAAAGTTGGCATTTTGTAGATTATAAACGCTGGGATGTATATGATGTGCGCGAAAAATATGTGGAAGGTAAAACGATGGATACCGTACTTAATTTAGTTCCAAATGATTTTGAACAAGACATCAGAATAAAAGATGTGTTGACCTACACAGAGCTGGAAGAATATATTAAAGAAAAAGAAAAGGAAGGTACAGGCGAGTTGGAATATTATCGTGTGGAACAATATCGCCGTGCATCTTCTGCGATTTCTGTTTTGATATTGGTTGTGATGGGAGCTGCTTTAGGGTCCAAAAAAATAAGGGGAGGAAATTGGTTTAATATCATAGCCGGAGTTGCGCTCAGTGCATTATATGTTTTCTTCCTGCAATTTTCAACAAGCTTTTCCATTAACAGCGATCTGCATCCTATTATCGGGACAAATATTCCGAATATGTTGTTTGCGTTGATTGCGATTTTTTTGGTGAGATATGCGAGTAGGTAAAGGTTATCAGATTTTCACCCATCTACATGAATATTTATCTTTATTGGTAATTATTTCTGTAAAATATATACCTCTCTGCAATATGCGTATATCTGCCCTATTTGTTAAATCAAAGTGCATATCCATTTTTTGTCCGAGATAATTGAATGTATTAATTTGCACTATTTGTTGCGGCACTTCAAAATTAATGGTAATGGTATTATTTGCTGGATTAGGAAACATAACAAAACCATTCTGCTTGTCTATAGCCTTTATAGAACACCCGGCAAATCACCATTTATGGGAAATGAAGGAGCATATGACGCAGTGTATCCAGTTACAAATAATAAGTTACGATTTTCATCAAAGTCAATATCAGAAATATAATCATCATCATCTCCACCATAATAAGTAAGCCATAATCGCTCTCCAGAGCTTGAAAATTTACCTAATAAAGCATCTCCTTCACCCTGCGGAGTATCCCATAAATCACCTCCTCCTGCCTCGAGTGTAGGACTTATGTAAGTATCAATATGCGCAGAGCCATAAGAATTGCCTCCTATAAAATAATCACCTTCCAAATTGTGAGTAATTGTGCGCAAATAATCCTTTTGTTCTAAGCCAATATATGTTGACCAATCGTCAGAATAATCCACATTAAATCTGATTAAAAATCCATCTGTAAGACCACCTCCATAAGTTTCTTGATATGCTATACCCATAGGTTCAAATCCATCGTCATCAGTTCTTCCAACAATGCCAATTGTCCCCTCAAAAACTGTTATGTCAGTTGGGCGTTCCGTTGATACATCACCCGATTCAGCCCCAAATCGCGTACTCCACAAGAGTTCATTATTATTGGCAAATACACTAACGAACGCGTTACCAGTATTTTCAACGTAAGCACTTCCACCTGGATCTTCTATTGGAAACACAGTTCCTCCCATAGTGCCTCCACAGATATATAAATTATCTTCATTATCTAATGCTGCCCCAGTAATTGTAGTATGTCCATTTTGTCCACCTAAATAAGTATTCCAGACAACATATCCAGAGGCATCAATTCTGTAAATTATTCCATCGTATGTGCTCGTAGATCCATTTGGTTTTGAAGGTTGCAGAAATGGTATTGGTTGTAACATACACATTTCCTGAACCGTCAACTTTACATGCGCTGTAATCTATGGTGTCCGGAATACCGGAAGTTTGAATCCAATCTTCCGTTAAATACAATTGGCTGAATAAATTATTGGAAAGTTGCATACAGAGCAGAAGGATAAAAATCCCCTCCCCCCCCGAAAAGTTGGATAAGATTTCATGTTTTTGGTTTTTTGGGTTACCTAAATTTTTATTAAAGTTTAACAATATAAAAATAGAATCCAAATATTTTAACCGAAATTTTCGGTTTTGCGTGCAAATTCACTATTTATAGTGAATGAATCAAGAATATTATGCAATAACCTATTTCACATCTTTTCAAAACGGCGGCTCCTCATTCATATCCACTCCATCCATATCATCCATTTTCGATTTGCGAGTGATAGTTGCTTTATTGTCTTTTAAAACATTTGCGAGAGGAGTTAAATTTTGAGGAACATACATTTCATCCAGGTCAACAAATTTTATGAATTTATCGATAAAACGAACGCGAACATTTTCCAATGCACCATTTCTGTGTTTTGCAATAATTACTTCCGCAATTCCTTTTGTAGGATTTCCGTTTTCATCCACATCCAATCCGTAATATTCCGGACGATATAAAAAACAAACTAAATCGGCATCCTGCTCAATTGCTCCTGATTCACGTAAATCGGATAACATTGGCCGTTTTGTACCTCCGCGATCTTCCACCTTGCGACTCAACTGAGATAATGCGATGATAGGAATATTTAATTCTTTTGCGATCGATTTTAAAGATCTTGATATCTGACTTATCTCCTGTTCACGGTTTCCACTTTTACCAACTTCACTGGTGGTCATCAATTGCAAATAGTCGATAACGATCAATTGAATATCGTGCTGCATTTTTAATCGGCGGCATTTTGCACGTAATTCAAATATATTAATTGCAGGAGTATCGTCGATAAAAATTGGTGCTTCGCTCAAACGACCTGATAATTTTACGAGTTGTATCATCTCATGTTCTACAAGATGCCCTTTAATAATTTTTTCTGCCGGAATTTCGGTTTCAGCGCTGATCAAACGTTTTACAATTTGTTGTGCGCTCATCTCCAAACTAAAAACTGCAACCGGTTTTTTAAAATCAACCGCCGCATTTCGCGCGAGTGATAAGGTAAATGCAGTTTTACCCATAGAAGGTCGCGCAGCTATAATTATAAGATCCGATTTTTGCCATCCTCCTGTTAATCTGTCGAGTGCGCTGAAACCCGAAGGGCAGCCGGTTAATGAATCTTCATGTTTTCTGGCTTCGTCAATTTCTTTTATTGTAGCACTTAATAAATTATTAATATCGCTGTAACTGGTACGCAAATTTTTATCTGCAATATTAAATAGGTTCTGTTCTGCTTTGTCTAACAATTCAAAGACATCGGTAGTATCTTCAAACGAATCGTGAACGATCTCTGTAGAAATTCGAATTAATTCGCGTTGAATGAATTTTTGTGTAACAATACGCGCATGGTGTTCAATATGAGCAGCACTAGCAACCCGATTTGTAAGTGTAGTAACATAAAATGGACCACCGGCTTCTTCGAGCTGTCCCATTTTTCGCAATTCTTCGGTTACCGTTAAAAGATCGATGGGTTGCGTTTTTTCAAACAATCTTCTGATGGCAGTGAAAATGATGCGATGCCTATCGTCGTAAAAACTTTCTGGCCGTAAAATTTCAATGGCATTGGTAACTGCATCACGGTCAATCATAAATGCACCGAGCACAGCTTCTTCCAAATCAATTGCCTGTGGCGGTACTTTTCCATAAACAATGGACGACAGATCAGCTTGTTGCCGTTTTCTGTCAATATTTTTAAAATTGTTGGTACGCTTGTTTTCTAATTCTGACATTTTTGTGTTGTTTAGGTTGTTCTACGACGGTTTTTTCCCCTTTGAACAATAAATTCCCCCTGCGGGTTTCGCATAATTTTTATCAAGGATAACAAAGGAATATTTTGCTTGAAGCGGGAAGCCAAAAGTATAACCACATTTCCGATTTACAGCATGATTCCACATAAATAAATTTACACATTACTCCGTTTGTTATTAGCCTTGATTTTGTTACAATATACCACTTATAAAATAAATTTTCGCACTCGTTATCCACAATAATACACGCAATGTGCATGGCAGGTTAGGAAATAAATGTGCGGAAAAAGATGAAGGCATGGATTACTTGGTTTATATAGGGAAGAGGTGTTTTGAAGTGGGGAGTGGGCAGTGGGCAGTTTGTAATATTGGAGGGTTTTGCTTTAAATCAAATTATCAGTAAACTAAAAATTTGGCTGACTTATGGGGTTGGGATCTTTGGGTAGTGGGAACAAAGATTTTCATCCTGAAACCTGATACCCGATACCAGCTAGAGTGGTGGTAAAAAACAGCCGAAAAATAAAGAATAATGATCAAGGAATAAAGAATAACAATCGGATGGCAACCAGGAAACATTTACTAAACATAGAGAATATTGAATAAAGATCAGGAAATAAAAAATAAAAATCAAGAAATAAAAAATAACAATCGGATTGTAACCATCAAACATTTACTAAACATTGTAACATATATTAACCGCAAAATCCACTTCAGGAACAGAAATCAATAGTTTCAACTTTAGAAAAACAATCCTGATACCTAATACAAAATACCCGATACCCCTTCTCATCCTGATACATGATACCCTTTCAATGCTTATAAGCCCTTTTCTTTATCATTCCTCCGGTAGTGTCTTTTATACTTGTCATTATTATAAATGCATCGCTGTCAATTTTTTCAATTTCTGCTTTTAAATTTGCGACTTCCAATCGTGTTATTACTGTATAAACAATATCAATATTTGCGTTGTTCTGGCCTCTTTTCCCAAAACCCTTCTCTCCTTTATAAATAGTTACTCCCCTACCAAGATCGTCCACAATCATTTGCCTTATTCGTTCGGATAGTGGAGAAATAATAGTAATTCCTGTATATTCCTCAATACCTTCCAGTATGAAATCCACTGTTCTCGCGGCGGACAAATAAGTTAAAATGGAATATAAGGCGATCTCCACAGACAATAAATAAGCGGCTACAGAAAATATGATAATATTGAAAATAAGAATGGTATCTCCAACAGTTAGTCCCGTTTTTTTACTAATGTTAATTGCGAGTATTTCCGTTCCGTCAATTACACTTCCACCTCTCATTGCAAGTCCTATTCCGGCACCTAAAAAAAATCCACCAAAAACCGCCACTAATAACTTGTCCTCGGTTATTTGAGGATATTCAATTAATTCAACTGCTAAAGCGAGCGCAACAATGGATATTATAGTTTTAAATCCGAATTTTCTTCCAATAGTAGTAAATCCTAAAACAATAAACGGAATATTTACAAGGATCAATAAAATAGATAAAGGAATCCCGGAAACTTTATTAAGCAATAATGAAATACCAACTGCTCCTCCATCAATAAATGCATTCGGCAATAAAAAACTTTTAAGACCAAACCCAGCAATTACTACTCCAATACCAATCAAAAATGCATTCACCGCACCTCTTTTAGCCATGGTTTTTAATTGCCTGAATCCTTTAGCTACCTCATAATCAGAAAACTGCTTTGTAATTCCTCCAATATTTCTTTTTTGGCGATAAAAATTATTTACGATTATTGTTTTCCAGAAATTATTCATATTTACTTAAAACATATTTATTTATCAACAAATTTCGATTATTTCAAAAATAGGAAATAAATTTCAATTATTTCAATTTGAAAGCAAATGAAGAAAAACGAATTATAAATATAAAAAAAACTTATGCTTGAAGAAGACTCATTTTTTTACTGTTTTGACACAAATAAAATTATTAGTCCTTTAGCTGCATTATTCAAAAAAAACAATATTGAAAATTTATTTTCAATATTGTTTACATATATAATTTTTAATAATATATAAATATTTACTTAAACGCGTCAATTCCCGTAATATCTGCACCAGTAATCAATAAGTGAATATCATGTGTTCCTTCATAAGTAATTACACTTTCTAAATTCATCATGTGGCGCATGATGGAGTATTCCCCTGTAATTCCCATTCCGCCTAAAATCTGACGGGCTTCTCGCGCAATTTCAATTGCCATGTTCACATTATTTCTTTTCGCCATCGAAATTTGAGCTGCAGTTGCTTTGCCTTCATCCTTCAGCACTCCTACTCTCCAGGCTAATAATTGTGCTTTTGTGATCTCTGTTATCATTTCCGCCAATTTCTTTTGCTGTAATTGAAATCCTGCAATTGGTTTTCCAAACTGTATACGTTGTTTTGCATAACGCAAAGCAGTGTCATAACAATCCATCCCGGCACCCAGGGCACCCCATGCAATACCGTAGCGGGCAGTAGATAAACAGCTTAAAGGACCTTTTAATCCTCTGATATCAGGAAAAATATTTTCTTTCGGAACCTTCACATTGTCAAAAACCAATTCTCCGGTAGCACTTGCTCTCAAACTCCATTTTCCATGCGTTTCGGGAGTAGTAAAACCTTCCATGCCGCGTTCCACAATCAAACCGCGAATTTTAGCCTCCTCATCTCTTGCCCAAACAACTGCAATATCGGCAAAAGGGGAATTACTGATCCACATTTTAGCACCGTTCAACAAATAGTGATCGCCCTTATCTTTAATGGTAGTAACCATTCCACTCGGATTTGACCCATGATCCGGTTCTGTGAGTCCGAAACAACCAATTATTTCGCCAGAACCCAGACGTGGCAAGTATTTCATGCGTTGTTCCTCACTGCCAAAAGTATAAATCGGATACATTACCAAACTTCCCTGTACACTCACTAATGACCGAATTCCGCTGTCTCCACGCTCAATTTCCTGCATTATTAATCCATAGGAAATATTATCAAGTCCTCCACCACCATATTGCACCGGAATGGTAGGTCCAAATGCACCAATCTCCGCCAAACCTTTGATCAGATGTTTAGGAGTTTCTGCTTTTTGGGCATATTCTTCAATAATGGGAGATATTTCCTGTTTCACAAATTGTCGAACTGTATCTCTTATCAGCTTGTGTTCTGTAGTTAAAAGGTCATCAAGCTGATAATAATCTACCCCTTCAAAAAGATCGTTAGACATAAATAAATTTTCCACAAAGGTAAGGACAATTGACTATTGAAAATTGAAAATTTGCCATATTCTTCATTCCCCTTCCACATTTTTCATTCTCAATTCTCCATTCTCCATTCTCAATTCCTCCCTATCTTTGTACTGCAATGGCACGTATAATTCTAGAGGGAATGTTATTCAAAAGTCATATAGGAGTATATGATTATGAGCAGATGTATGGAAATAATTTTGAGGTGGATCTTATGCTGGAAAGCAGTGAGATCAGCAGTGAAACCGACGAACTTTCCAATACCGTTGACTACGACCATTTATATAAAATTGTGCAGCAGGTGATGCAAGGCAGGTATAAATTGATTGAAAGTGCCTGCAAACAAATTATTGAAACCATACGAAAATTTAACATTCCTGCAACGCGTATTCAGGTTCGTATAGCTAAGATACATCCGCCTTTAGGCGGAGAAGTGCGCAAGGTTTGGATAGAAATGGAAGGCTGAACTAAAAAATAATTTACACGGTTGTTCCAGAAGTTTATATTTTTGCGCTGTAATAATGGTCGGATGGCCGAGTGGCTAGGCAGAGCTCTGCAAAAGCTCGTACGGCGGTTCGAATCCGCCTCCGACCTCAAGCCTTAATCCCCCCGATAGGACAAATTTCATATAAAAAAACCAACCGAATGCCTCATTCGAGTTGGTTTTTTTATATGAAATTTGGACGTTGAGCGA
>CAZXBG010000101.1:0-15306 GCA_964638865.1 uncultured Chitinophagales bacterium
AATTATACGTCATATTATACTTAACTTAACACTAGAAGTAATTTAAATTCAGTTTGCAATTTTAGAATACTGATTACTTTGATTTCAGTTTATTTTCTTTTGACAATTTTTGTAACTATCTCAAAATTATTAATTTTTGGTGTAAATAAATGCAGGTCATCATCATTTAATACAATCATTAATGTGTCAATAGTGGGGGTTTCAATTCCAATGATCCAATCTGAATTTAATACCCAATTTTTATCATTAATGTTTGTTCTATCTTTTGCAACACTAATAAACCCACCAGAATTTCCAAAAATTCCATTTATACCAAGATCATATTCAATCCAAAATGCGTAAATAGTATCATTCAACTGCAAGGAATCTTTAACGATTATATTCTCCGTGACAAAATAACTGCTCATGCTGTTATCAAATTCTTTTGAAACACAGGAGCTAAATAATATGCATGCAGTGATATTAATTAGTAAATATCTCATTTTTTTAATTATTTTTCATTTTGTTTTTCTTCTTGATATATAGCTTGACGGGAAGGTAGTGAATATACTCTTGTAAAACCGATATAAAACATTCTAGCAGTGTATTCAATTTCTCCATAATTGTAAGCGGGTGAAGGCTTTTTTTCTAGTTTATGTTGTTTCATGTGCAGTTCGCCGGCTTTTTGAGCTGCTAACTTATACCATCCCTTAGCTGAAGTCACTTTTAATTTAACTGTTGCAGCATTCATTCCAGCAAGATAATTTCCGGTTGATCTTAATGTTGTATATTTTCCATTTAATAAATATCCATCATTTTGATTTGGAGTATTATCGGTTGGGCTCCCTGTATACCACGTTTTAATATCATATCGTCCAAATTTTTTCTGCTCCTCAGCAAGTTTTTCGAGTGCATCATAATACGCAGGTCCAGTCAATCCTTCGAATGCTTTTGCAACTTCATCATTAAGTGTTTTAACAATACCATCTACAGATTGTCCGTAATGAATTTGTGCGTCAACATGTTTTATTTCGCCATTTTCTCCAGTTTTGACTTCACCAGTTGCATTATCAATACGGGCAAATTCATCCCATGTCCTTGTTTCACCTTTTTGTTCACCATTACCTGAGGTATTAGAACTTGTGTAATTTGCTTCTAAACTTTTAAGGGCAATTTCTCCAATTCCTTTATGTTGATATACGCCATTATCACCGTCATTATATACAGTTATAATGTTTCCATCTTCGTCTGTATGAGTTGATTTATGTAAACCCTTAGAATCCCTCATTGAAGTTGGATTACAACCAAATACCAAATAAGGTGATTCGTAGTGTGTATCAATAGGATCAATATTCCACCTTCTACCCAATCTAGTATCATACCCCCAAAACTCCGCCGTATTTAAATTCCCATTTCCATAAACCTCATCATCTTGCTCTTGTGTATTAAACCCATATCTATACTCACTCCTACCACTCCAAATCCTCCCCACCATCATCATCCCAAAGGAATCATAATCCCAATCCTCTATTTCACTCCAATAAGCCGAAAATTTCATGCTATAAAACTACTATAATCTATTTCATATTTTCAATTTCCGGGATTTTTTTCGGATTGTGGTGGTAATTTTAGGTGGTCAAATACTTTATCAGTTTCTCTGTCGATAAATTGCTGGGCATAATTAACATATCTATAAAAATCTTTACTGAATGCAGTATGTCCCGAGATTTTACGGACCATAATTTCAGGCATTCCAAGACTAAGCATTATTGTTATTGCAGTCCTTCGCATGGTATGCGAAGAAATTAGATCACAAAACCGAACAATTTTACCCCCTATGTTTATACTTTTAAAAATACCTCTTCGTTCGCGCATTTTTCCAATTTCTTTTGTCCAACCAGCTTTTTGACAGAGTTCCTTTAAATTTAAGTTCAATCTGTTATTACTTAGTTTAGGCAATAGATATCTCAATTTTTTATATTTTTTAATGATAGTTATTGCATAATCCGGAAGTTTTATGTTTGTATCTGTGGAGGTTTTAATGGATCGCACCCGCAAATGCAACGAGTTGTCTATGGGTTCCAAATTTTTTTTGTTGAGTTTCATCAAATCAGAAAAACGCAATCCAACAGTGCAGCCAAAAACAAAAATATCTTTCGTATTTTGCAAGTAAACCGGTAATGATTTTTCGAAATCTTTATCATTTATCAAAAATTGTAGCTGATCAGGCGACAATACGATAATTGGAATATTTTCTGTCCTGATATAAAATATTTTATGAATATCAGCCGTTAAAATACCTTTTTCTGATTTTAGGTAATTAAAAAAAGTTCTAATTATTTTAAATTGTGCTCCAACATAATTATCAAAACATCCCTGTGCATATAAATAATTGGAAAAACTGTTGTAAAAACCTTTCCAATATGCCTTTTCCTCTTTTATTAATTGAATGTCCGCCGGAATGAAATTTTTTATACGCAGTTCAAAATTTTCCATAGCGCTAAATCGCAATAATAAATTTCTTGTGGTCACATATCTTCCCAAAGTTGAAGATCTTAAATTAGAACCATCCTTTTTCAGGCGTTTACCCGATTTGCCCTCACTTATGAAATGATCAAACAGAATCAGGAAATTGTAGGCAGTGTTCATATTCGTTAATTTAAAGGTGAAATTATATTTTATCTATTACGATGATACACGGCAAGTTGTTTTATTGAAGTCCGACTACGGTTCCTCAAGACATTAAATTTTTAAGTTAAAAAACCTGCGGCAGGAGGCACATTTTTAAATATACCCTTGGAAATTGGCAGAAAAAAAGGAAACTTAAGGCGTATTGCTTTTTTATTTTCTACCGGTGTACCTCAGACTAGCACAGGTTTCTTAAATCTGTGCGGTAGAAGGAACTCATTATTTAATTAAAAAATCCTCTATATACTCCTGCGTAACGATCAATGTTTTTGCGTTATAATTATCGGTAAAGGATTGGGGGAAACGAACCTTTTTATTTTTGCCCCATTTGAATTCAAAGGCCAGTATTTTATCACCAGCTTCTTCAATTAGGTCAATTTCCTACTGTTGTGTGGTTCGCCAGAAAAAATGTTTTGCTTCTAATAAGTTGTTTTGCAAATATTTTATTCTTTCAGAAACCAAAAAATTCTCCCATAATCCTCCCACATCTGTTCTCGAATTTAAGGAATTAAAATTATTGATGATCGCATTTCTGATACCGCAGTCGTAAAAATAAATTTTTTTACCTTTTTTTATTTCATTGCGCACATTCCGGTTTAAGGCAGGCAAACGAAATACAACATAAGCCTTTTCCAAAAGCGCTATGTATTTTTCTACAGTTTTATCATCGCTGCCGGTTATTTGCGCCAATTCGTGATAACTCACCTCACTTCCAAGTTGCAGTGCAATTGCTTTTAATAATTTTTCAATTAAGGAAGGTTTTTTTACCTGCTCTAACATTAAAAGATCTTTAAATAAATAACTACTGGCTAATAATTTCAGCAACTCCCTTCCCTCCTCCGGTTTCACAACAATTTCAGGATAATATCCATAGATCAATCTTTGTTCAATAAAACGTTTCTCCTCCAGCAATCCATGATGTTTAACCATTTCACCAAAAGTTAAAGGATATAAAGTAAATTCATACTTCCTTCCGGTTAAAGGTTCATTCAGCCGATTTGTTAACTCAAAAGCCGACGAGCCGGTTGCAATAACCTGAACATCCTTTATCCTATCGGATATCAGTTTAATGGTTAATCCAATATTCGAAATACGTTGAACTTCATCAATAAATACAATTTGATTTTTACCGATTATCGACCGCAACTTAGTAGCGCTGGATTCGGTAAGTAAATCTCGCACATCACTGTCATCACCGTTCAGATACAGCCAGGCCTTTTCCTGGGCTTCTAGAAATGTCTCCACCAAGGTGGATTTTTCTGACTGCCTCGGGCCAAATAAAAGCATGGCCTTGCCCTTGAAAAGTCTTGATTTTATTGCCTCTTGTAGACTTCTTGTGATCATTTTATGTTATTTAAAGAACAAATAAACTTAATAGTTTCAGATTTGATTCCGAAATTAAGACAATAGTTTCGGATTGAAATCCGGAATTCAGATAATATTATCGGATTTGTTTCCGAAATAAATATAATAGTTTCGGATTGTAATCCGAAATAAACATAATATGTTCGGATTTACTCGAGTTATGAGGATGGA
Source organism: uncultured Chitinophagales bacterium (assembly GCA_964638865.1). Classification (GTDB taxonomy): domain Bacteria; phylum Bacteroidota; class Bacteroidia; order Chitinophagales; family BACL12; genus UBA7236. Next base: position 4,204 of record CAZXBG010000101.1, read on the forward strand.
GAAAGGAATCTCGCAGACATGCACAGGTTAATTACCGTGATGTTGAAGCAGTAGGTTTCTTAAATCTGTGAGGTTGAGGAGGTAATTATTACTCCATTTTTGCCCAAATCTTCTTCGTATTCCCTCAGACCCCATAGGAGGTTGACAAAACCTGTGAGGTCGTTAGGTAGAGAGCCACTAATATTCCTCCATTTTGTTCAACTCACATTTGGCAAACATAAGTTATCAACGATTGTTGATTTTAATTTCGGCGCATTTTTGAGGATGGCAAATGCGTTCGTTTACTTTGTATCTCAGGAAAAGATTATGAAACTAAGTACACTGGAAATTAAGGGATTTAAGAGTTTTGCAGATAAGACTGTACTCCATTTTAATGAAAATATCACTGGCGTTGTAGGGCCAAACGGCTGCGGAAAGTCAAACGTGGTGGATGCCATACGATGGGTGCTGGGGGAACAAAAGCCTACCGCCCTCCGAACTGAGAGAATGGAGAACCTCATTTTTAACGGAACAAAGAATAGAAAGTCGGCGGGCATGGCAGAGGTAAGCCTCACTTTTGAGAATACCAGAAATCTGCTTGCGACAGAATTTTCTACTGTTACTGTTTCCAGACATTATTTTAAGACCGGAGAAAGCGAATACCGCATAAATGGTGTTACCTGCCGTTTAAAAGATATACACAGCTTATTTTTAGATACAGGTATCAGTACCGACTCCTATTCTATTATTGAATTGGGTATGTTGGACGATATTCTGCACGATAAGGACAACTCCAGAAGAAGATTATTTGAGCAGGCAGCCGGTATATCAAAATATAAAGCAAGAAAAAAAGAGACCCTTAATAAATTAAGTGCAACACAACTTGATCTTGATCGCGTGGAAGATCTTTTATTTGAGATCGAAAATAACCTGAAAGAACTCGAAAAACAGGCAAAACGTGCACAACGGCATCAAAAACTAAAAGCCGATTACAAATTAAACAGTATCGACCTTGCAGTATTAACATTGCAATCGCATAAAGATATTTACAAACAACTGAGCAATCAACAAACATTTGAGAGCGATACCAAACTGCAGATAGAATCTGAAATAAATGCACTCGAAGCTAGCATCGCAGATAAAAAAACTGCACTAATAGATAAGGAACAGGCGCTGAGTAAATTGCAAAAAGATCTCAATTTAGTTACCAATGAGATTCATACTAAAGAAAATGAAGGCAATATCAGCAAAGAACGCATTAAGTTTTTGGATGAGAAACAAATAAGTCTAATAAAATCCATCACAGATGCTGAAAATTATATCCAATCAACAGAGGGTGATATAAATGCATTAGAGCAACGATTAGCAGAAGAAGTAGAAAAACTGAATGCAATAAAACAATCGCTTCAAAAATTTCTTGAGGATCTCGAGAAGGTAAAAAATCAACATGATGTTGCCAGAGAAAAATTAGAAGGCACACAAAATATTTTTAAAGCAGCAGAACGCGAATTGTACGATATCGATAAAAAGATCGCTATTAATAAAGTGCGCCTGGAAAATTATCATCGCGAATTAGGAAACATCGAATCAGATAAAGGAACACACGGAACAAAACTGGAACCACTTCGCGAAGAACTAATATCCCACGAAGAAAATAAAATAGCTGCTCAATTATTAGTGGATAATTTGGTGATGGATGAAAATACCTTAAAACAAGATATTTCATCCATCCAAAAAGAAATTGAAAAAACACGCAACGAATTAATAAATGTTCGCCGCAGTTTCGATGCTAAGAAAAATGAATATAACCTCACCAAAAACATGTTCGAAAGCTTTGAGGGATTTCCTGAATCCATTAAATTTTTGAAGAAAAATGTAGCGAGCATGAAAGACGCTCCTCTGCTTTCGGATGTTGTGAGTTGTAAAGATGAATATAAAACTGCCCTGGAAAGTTTTCTTGATCCATGGTTGAATTATTATATCGTTCCGAATATGGCACATGCGCTTGGAGCCATTAACGAATTAGCTACCAAAGAAAAAGGTCGTGCGAATTTTTTTCTGCTTTCAGAATTTAAAGCCGGGGCTTCACCAAAAAATATTCCCGGTGTAATTTCTGCATTAGATGTTGTAACCATTAATGAAAAATATGCAGCACTTGCAAATCATTTATTGGGGAACGTATATATATTAAACGGCGATGAGGATTTTGAAACCTTAGCATCTAAATTATCTTCAGAATATCCTGATATTAATTTATTACACAAATCGGGGAAATTTGCAAAATCAGGTAAAACAATTACCGGTGGTTCTGTAGGTTTATTTAAAGGAAAAAGAATTGGTCGCGAAAAAACATTGGAAACATTAGAAACCGAGATCAAAAAATTTCAGGAAGAAGATACCGCTATCAGCGCTATTTTGAAAGAAAAACAAACGCGATTGGCTGAATTGCAGCAATCTTCGCATGATAAAGATATACAGCAAGGTCGCGAGGAATTAAATAAAGTTGTTCAGCAATTAATGACTGCGAAAGCAAGAATTGAATCCATTGAACATTTGTTACAACAAATGGAAGAAAAACGTGTCACCTTTAATCGCCAGATACAGGAAACAGATGAGGAAAGTATTAAATTAAATGAAGCACACGAAAAACAACTCGCATTAAAAGAAGAACGTCAGAAAGATTTGTTGGAAATGGAGATCGCCTATCGCGAGGTTGCGGAAAAATTAAATGTACATTCCAATCAATACAATCAGGAAAACATTAAATATCATCAGCAACTCAACAAATTCCAAAGTGTAGAACAAGACCTCAATTATAAAAAAGCGAGACGAGATGAGGCAATTTTAACGGTTACAAGCAGTAAAAAACAGTTGGATGAAGTAATTGAAGAAATTACGGACACCCATAAAAAGATAGAAGAAATTCAGGCAGTTTTATTAAAAATGTACGATGAAAAAGTGGTAATGGAACAATTGCTTAGTCGCGAAGAAGCCACTTATTACGGAAGTCGCGGAGAAGTTGCAGAAACAGAAGATAAAATTAAAGCACTTCAGAAGAAAAAAGATGGCACTGAAAATACTTTAGGCAGTATTAAGGACAGACTGAATGATCTGAAAGTGCAATTGGCTGCAACAAAAGAACGGTTATGGGTTGAGTTTCAGGTTGAGCTCGATAGTATATTAGATAACGAACCTCCGGTTGATGTTACCTTAGAAGAATTACAGGAAAAAGTGGACGCAGCTAAAAAACGATTGGAAAATTATGGCGATGTAAATCCAATGGCGATACAGGCATATGAGGAGATGAAAACGCGTTATGATTTTATAAAAGCACAGCGCGACGATCTGTTAGGTGCTAAAGCTTCCCTATTGACAACAATACAGGAAATTGATGAAACCGCCCGCAAAAAATTTGATGATGCCTTTGTACAAATCAGAGAAAATTTTAAAATGGTATTTCGTTCCCTATTTAATGAGGAGGATGATTGTGATCTTATTTTAAAAGATGATTACGATCCACTCGAAGCACAAATTGAAATCATTGCAAAACCTAAAGGTAAAAAACCACAAGTTATTGATCAACTTAGCGGTGGTGAAAAAACGTTGACGGGAATGAGTTTGTTATTTGGGTTATACTTATTAAAACCGGCACCATTCTGTATTCTCGATGAGGTTGATGCGCCGTTAGATGATAATAACATCGCGAAGTTTAATAATACTATCAGAAAATTTGCAGATAAATCACAATTCATTATCGTTACACATAACAAACGTACCATGGCGGAAGTTGACATAATTTATGGTGTTACTATGCCTGAAATGGGTATAAGCAAGGTTGTGCCGGTAGATTTCAGAGGACTGAACTGAATTATTGCAATTTAGCAATTGAATGTCGGAATCATTATTTTAGTATTGCACTTTAGGAAATCAGTAAATGATTTTTTTTGATACAATCTAAATACCTGTATTTATGAATATCGTTGTTATTATAATTTTGGTTATTGCTGCAATTATTGGTATTCCATTAATAATTGCACTTTTTTCAAAAAAAGAATACACTGTTTCTCGCGAAATTCTGATCAATAAAGACTCTGCATTTGTATTTGATTACATAAAACATATCAAACATCAAGACCTATACAGCGTTTGGGTTATGATGGACCCTTATTCAAAGAAAAATTACTCCGGAACCGATGGCACCGTTGGATTTGAATATAAATGGGAAAGTGACAATAAAAAAGTAGGCCATGGAGTTCAAACGATTACAAAAGTGGTGGAAGGTGAAAAAATTGAATTTTTATTGCATTTTATTAAACCATTTGAAGGAAAGGCAAATGGATACATGTCGGTTGAAATGTTTTCCGATGCACAAACAAAGGTTACCTGGGGATTTAAAAGTGTAATGAAATATCCTTCCAATTTTATGTTACTAATAATGGACCTTCCCAAAATGCTTGGTAATGATATGATGGATAGTCTGGTTAACCTAAAGAAAAATTTAGAGGCGTAATAAAATACCAATAAAGGAAATCTGTATGGCAACAATAAAAACCGGAACCGATAAAAATAAAGAATTAGAAACTCCGGATAATTTAATGCTTGCAGTCAATCATCCTTTAAAAGCAGAAATTGAAGAACTTCGCAAAATCATTAAAGCAGCAAGTGAAAAAATTTCAGAACGCATTAAATGGAACGCGCCAAGTTATTATTATATTAAAGATATTGCTGCATTTAACCTGCATCAGGAAAAATTTGTTCAAATAATATTTATTTTTTACAACGGAAATATGATTGCCGAAAGTGGTGGTTTATTGGAAGGCAAATGGAAAAACCGGCGCGAAGCAAGATTTTATTCTAAGGAAGATATAAAAAATAAAAGATCAAATCTTGAAAAAGTAGTCCGTGAATGGGTTGCTTTGATAGAAAATAGTTAAATATTAAAAAATTGGAAAATTATAAAATTGAAGATTTCACCATGGAAGATCTTTCCGCGATTCCTTCCATAAATCCGCCTGACTGGAAAGATATATCACCACATTTTATTTATTATTTACTTTCTGATTTTTGTTACCCAATTAAAATTGTTATTAATGGAAAACTTACTGGAACCGGCTCCGCTATCATTCACAACGATGCAGCCTGGCTTGCGCATATTGTAGTTCATGCAGACCATAGAAATATAGGACTGGGTAATATTATCACAAAAAAATTATTGGAAATTGCAGAAACGCAAAATTGCAAAAGTGCACATTTACTCGCTACGGATCTTGGATATCCCGTATACAAAAAACAGGGTTTTGCCGAGGACACAGATTATATCATTTATAAACAACCCGATGCTGATTTCGAATTGGATATTTCTGAGAAAATTATCGGAATAAAAGAAAAACACAAGGAAGCGATAAAAGAACTCGATAAAAGAGTGAGTGGAGAAGACAGATTTTTCAGACTACAGGAACATTTTAGTTCTGCAAAAGTATATTTTGACGAGAACAGGTTGTTGGGATTTTTTCTTCCAACTTTTGGGGAGGGATTAATAGTGGCGGAAAATCACATTGCCGGGATTGCCCTAATGCAGCAAAGGCTGCTGGAAAATGAAATTGCCATATTACCAACCGATAATTTAGCAGCAATCCAATTTCTTAAGGAAATGCAGTTTACGCCTCAACGAACTTTAAAAAGAATGTATTTGGGAGAAAAAAGAAATTGGGAGCCACAAAATCTGTATAACAGGGTTGGAGGTTATATCGGCTGATATATAAGATTATTTGGACTCCATAAACATTAAGGTGTTAATTTTGTTAATACTCCAACAAATTTTTTACACAAATGAAAATATTGCGTTCCGAAATTTTACTTCCCATTACCCTGCAAGAGGCTTGGGATTTTTTTTCAACTCCAAACAACCTGAATAGGATAACTCCGGAGGATATGATATTTAAGATCACATCCACAGTGCCGGAGAAAATGTATGCAGGTTTACTCATCACCTATAAAATAACACCACTGCTTAACATACCTCTTGAATGGGTAACAGAAATAACGCATATTGAGGAGCCACATTATTTTGTGGATGAACTGCGCAAAGGTCCTTACAGAATTTGGCATCATGAGCATCACTTCAAGGCAACAAAGGAGGGTACGTTAATGACTGACATTTTGTATTATGACGTGGGAAAAAGTATTTTTGGATGGCTTGCAGAAAAAATATATGTGGATTCCAAAGTAAAACAAATTTTTAAATTCAGAGAACAGAAATTAATCGAAATTTTCTCCGGCAATTTGGTAAAATGATTTTGTAGGATAATTTTTTTTAGTTTACTTTAATTTCGAATGCAAGAAATAGACAATTTTTATCTGAACAAAGAAGAAAATTTGCGACATTGCCTATTGGCGTTGCGGGATATTATTTTAAATTTGGATGAAAATATTACTACATCACTGAAGTATGGCATGCCATTTTTTTTGTTTAAAGGAAAAATGTTTTGTTATCTATGGGTAAAAAAAGAAACTAATATTCCTTATTTGGGTATTGTGGAAGGAAAAAGAATAGAACACCCTGATCTTGTTTTAGAAGAAAGGGCCCGTATGAAAATTATGCTGTTTGATACCGACAAAGATCTACCGATAAAAAAAATTAAATCCATACTTAATCTTGTTTTAGATCTTTACCGAACAGGAGTGATAAAGGTGAAATAAACTTTTATTTTTCAACTCCTGCCTCTCTGATCTTATTTTTCCAATCGTGGTATAATTCTGTGATCAAACCATCGCTTAATCCTTGTTTAGGAACAAAGATCTTTTCAATACCTGCCCATTTCATTACATTGATATAGATTTTAAGTGCGGGAACAATTACATCAGCGCGATCAGGTTTTAATCCGAGGTCGCGAACACGTTCACCCATACTCAATTCATCCATGTACATCATAACGCGTTTTAAAATTGAAATACTCAGATAAATTTTACCGGATTTCCCATAGTGTTTCATAACATGGTTAATATTTCCTCCAACGCCAATTGCACTTAATTCAAAATTAAAGTTCTTGTGTTTTTTTATCCATTCCGGAATTTCCCGCCAGTCGTTTTCCGTAACCTGATCATTTAATATTCTTAATGTGCCAATATTAAACGATTTATTTGCGATTAATTTTCCTTGCCCTAATAATGCAAGCTCAGTGCTACCCCCTCCTACATCAATATATAAATAATATTCATTCGGCTCCATACCCGCTTGCTCAAGAGGCAATTCCATAATTGTTTTCCCTTCTGAATCACCGGATATTACCTGTATATCAAGATTGGAAGCCAATTTCACTCTGCTTATAATATCTGCACTGTTTTTAGCTTCACGCATTGCGGAGGTTGCAACAACTTTGTAATCAATTACCTTATGAATATCGATAATATGTTTCATCGCAATCATGGTTTTAATTATCATTTCCACCTTTTCTTCAGAAATCACCCCATCTAAAAACGCATCCTCCCCTAATCGAACAGGTATTCTTATCATCGAGTCCTTATGAAAAACAGGGCCTTTTGGTGTTTCATATACATTTTCGATCAATAATCGAATGGCGTTACTTCCTATATCTATTGCTGCAAATTTCATCCTTATCGTTGTTATTATTTTATAGCCCTGGTATCATACAAATTTTTAAAATAAGAATATATAGCAGTCTGACTTTGAACTAGTTTTTCTCCTTTTGCGGGCTTTATATATTCATTTAAATGTCCGAAGCTTAATGTTCGTGCTTTAACATTATCTTTCCATTGTATTTCCAAAATTTCTTTTAATTGTTTACGAACGTCTTTATCCAGAATATTACTTAAAACTTCAATACGAAAATCTATATTGCGTTCCATAAGATCTGCCGAGCCAATATAAATTTCTTCTTTGCCTCCATTGTAAAAACAAAATATACGGGGATGTTCCAAAAAACGGTCGAGAACACTTATCGCTTCAATATTTTCACTCAAACCCGGAACACCCGGAACCAGTGAACAAATTCCCCTCACAATTAATCGAACCTCCACTCCCGCAACACTTGCTTCGTATATTTTTTTTATGATCTCTTTATCTACCAAATTATTGATCTTAAAAAACAATCTTGCAGGTTTTCCTTCTTTCGCATTTTTTGTTTCTCTTCCAATAAGTTGTTTCAATTTTAACCGCATATTGATTGGAGCTAACATCAGGTTTTTATATTTGCTCATTTCAAACCGATTATTAAAAAACTCAAATATCTTTTTTATCTCTTTGGTTATTTCAGGTTTTGAGGTCAACAAGAAAAAATCAGTATACAAACGGGCAGTATTTTCATTGAAATTGCCAGTTCCGATAATGGAATAATATACAATTTTTCCTTCATGTAAATGAGATATCAAACATAATTTAGCATGCACCTTTAAATTATTTACACCGAACAATACTGTAACACCTTCTTCCTGCAATTTGTTAGCCCAGAATATATTATTCTCTTCATCAAACCTCGCCTGTAGTTCCATAATAACAGTAACCTGTTTCCCATTTCTTGCAGCGTTGATCAAACTCATTACCACACTCGAATTTTTTGCAACCCGATAAAGTGTCATGCTAATACTTGTTACATTCGGATTAATAGCTACCTCCCGAAGCAAGTCAATAATATGATGAAAACTCTGGTATGGAAAATGCAACAAAATATCCCGTTGCCGCAATACACTTGTTATACTTGAATTTGTATTTAAAAGCGGATGATGCACCGGAGGTAGTTTTTCATACCGAAGGTCTACGCGGTTAAGATCGGGGAAATTGATAAAATCTTTAAAATTGTGGTAACGTGCTCCGGGAATTATAGCATCGTTGCGTTGTATTTTCATTTTTTTTGCAAAGAACTGCAACATATCTTCCGGCATTTCCGCATCATAAATAAATCGGGTTGTTTCCCCTTTTGTTCTTCGTTTCACACTTTTTTGTATGATCTCTAAAACACTTTGTGAAAGATCCGGATGGAAATCCAATTCGGCATCACGGGTTATTTTAATCGTATACGCTTCAATTTTATCGTAATTAAAAATATAATAAATGGAGTCGAGGTTATATCTTATAATATCATCCAACAAAATAATAAATTGTTTTTCGCCATCATCCGGTAATACAAAAAAACGGGATGGATCTCCGTCCGGAACTTCAATTAGGGAATATCGGGTAGCATTCGGTTTGTCTTTTTTTATCATCCTTACAGCAAGATAAATTGTTTTATCGTTGAGTAAGGGAACCTTTTTTACATTATCCAGCATAATAGGAAAAAGTCTCTGATGCACTTTCTCATTAAAATAATGCCTGATTATTTCACCCTGCTGGCTATTTACTTCACGCTCGTTTAAAATAAATATTTTATGTTTCTTTAATTCCTCCAGTATTTTGAGATAAGCAAGGTCAAACCTGTTCTTTAATACAAGTACTTTCTTCTGTATCTGGTTAAGGACCTTTGCCGGATTGCTGTCAAAAAGTTTAAGTGACGATTTTTCCATTTTAACCATACGCCGCAGCACTGCAACCCTAACTCTGAACAATTCGTCCTGATTGTTAGAAAATATTCCTAAAAATCGAATACGTTCATTTAGCGGCACCCGATTATCCTCCGCCTCCTGCAAAACGCGTTCATTAAATGATAACCAGCTCAGATCCCGGTTAATATATTTCAGTTTCAACCCTTTTATTTTACTTTTCGACATGCTCTGTTTAAGTGTAATACAGAGCAAAATTAAACTTTGGCTAAAATACTTGCGCATAAATGATAGTGAATCATCAAATTGATTAATTAATTGTTAATTAATTTTTACCTAACAAATCGAGTGCTGGCAGCATTTCCGTAATTTTGCAGCATGGATCAGGATAAATATGGTTTAAGAGGGGTTTCGTCACAAAAGGAGGACGTACACAAGGCTATAGCACATTTGGACAAAGGATTGTACCCTAATGCTTTTTGCAAAATACTGCCTGATTTTATTGGGGGAGATATGGAAAGTTGTAATGTAATGCATGCCGACACCGCAGGTACAAAAACTGCTCTTGCCTATATTTACTGGAAGGAAACAGGTGACCTTAGCGTTTGGAAGGGAATTGCGCAAGATGCTTTGGTGATGAATCTTGACGACATGGCCTGTGTTGGAATTACCGATAATATTGTGATTTCCTCAACTATTGGCAGAAATAAAAGTGTTATTCCCGGTGAGGTTATTGGCCAGGTTATAAATGGTACCATGGAATTTTTACAAACTATGGAAGATAATGGAGTTAAAATTCACCATGCCGGAGGAGAAACTGCAGACGTTGGAGATATTGTAAGAACAATTGATGTTGGCATTACAGCCTTCGGAAGGATCAAAAAAAATGAACTGATTATTAATAATATTAAACCGGGAAATGTAATCGTAGGAATTGCGAGTTACGGTAAATCATCGTATGAACAAACCTATAATGGCGGAATGGGAAGCAACGGATTAACCAGTGCGCGTCATGATGTTTTTTCTCATTTATATGCCGAAAAATATCCTGAAAGTTTTAATCCGGCAATTCCTGATGAAGTTGTTTATACCGGCAATAAACTTGTAACCGATAAAATTGAAATTGGAAAATTAATTACGGATATTGGAAAACTTGTGCTCTCTCCCACCCGAACTTATTTACCTCTGTTAAAAACAATTTTAACGCCGTTTAAAAATAATATTTCGGGAATTATACATTGCAGTGGCGGTGGACAAACAAAAGTGTTACATTTTATTGACGATGTGCATATCATTAAAAATAATTTATTACCTGTTCCTCCATTATTTAAAATGATTCAGGAAGAATCAAAAACAGATTGGAAAGAAATGTTTCGTGTATTTAATATGGGTCACCGATTAGAAATTTATACCGACGAAAAAACTGCAGAAGAAATTATCGCAATTTCAAAACAATTTAATATGGAAGCGCAAATAATTGGATATGTAGAGCAAGCGGAGAAAAAAAATGTTACTATTAAAAGTGAATATGGGGAGTTTGTGTATTAGCGGGAGGGTGGGGAGTGTGCAGTGAGGATTGGGCATCTGGTGAAGATTTCAGTAACATTTATGCAATGAGAAATGAGTAATGAG
>CAZXBG010000102.1:0-15204 GCA_964638865.1 uncultured Chitinophagales bacterium
CAATCCGCGTCATCAGCGTTCCCCCTTTTTGCATCCGAAATTTTACCAAATCCCATCTTTTGTTTTCCCTTGTCCCAATACCCCTACAACTTTCTCCGCATTCAACTCAGACAAAAAAAACCCCCGACTCCATTTGCCTTGCGACAAATTTTACCGGGGGATCCCCATGAAAACACTAATTTTTGAGTTGCCTGATTTAACCCTTAGCTACTCAATATTTTTTACTGTGCAAGATACGCTTTTAAAGCTTTATTTCTAGTGCTCGAACGCAATTTATTTATCGCATTATCTTTTATCTGACGAACGCGTTCGCGTGTTAATCCAAATTCTTCTCCAATATCTTCCAAAGTCATTGCATATGGAACACCAATTCCGAAAAAAAGTTTAATTACATCGCGCTCTCTCTCTGTAAGAGTGGCCAATGTTCTTTCCGTCTCCACCTTTAGTGAATGGCTATAATCCAGTTTCTCATCTGTTCTTTCTGTATCTCTGTTTTCCAATACATCTAATAATGAACTGTTCTCCCCATCATCGAAAGGAGCATCAACACTCACATGGCGGCTCGAAACGCTTAAGGTATTTTTTATTTCCTCCGGTGCAAGTTCCAGTACTTCTGCTAATTCGTCGGAAGTTGGTTCACGCTCAAATTTTTGTTCTAATTCGGAAAATGCTCTGTTGATCTTGCTTAATGATCCCACCTTATTCAAAGGCAAACGTACAAGTCGGCTTTGTTCTGCCAATGCCTGCATAATACTCTGACGTATCCACCACACTGCATAAGAAATAAACTTGAAACCTTTGGTCTCATCAAATTTTTGTGCTGCCTTTACCAAACCCACATTTCCTTCATTGATAAGGTCGTTCAGCGACAAACCATTATGCTGATACTGTTTAGCAACAGAAACAACAAATCGAAGGTTGGCTTTCACCAATTTCTCCAATGCCATTTGGTCGCCTTGTTTGATCTTTTGCGCCAGGGTTACTTCTTCCTCAGCCGTAACAAGGTCTACCTTACCTATTTCCTGTAAATACTTTTCTAATGATTCGCTTTCGCGGTTGGTGATCGATTTGGTTATCTTTAGCTGACGCATTTTTTAAAAGACCTCTTTTAATTTGTGAATTGATTGGTGGTGTTTTAAGAACGAAGTACCGCTTAAAAAGTTTCCCCTAAAATGAAAAAGTTTAAAGGCGAGTGCAAAGTTACACAGATTTTTAGTAAGAATCAATAGCTTCTAAAAGATAATAACTGCATTTAGGTAAAGCTTGACCTGAATATAAATCCAATTTGATCATGGAAACTGCTAATTTTGAACTACTATCCTTCCGTATGCGACAAAAATTCACCCTTATTTGCCTGCTAATCGTGTTAAGTTGCTCTCAGAGCCGCGCACAGGTATATTATGAGGGAGCAGGCTGGTCACAATACGGAGAACTCACCTATACAGCATTGGGTTGGAGCATGAGCAATGCCGGCGATGTAAATGGCGATGGATTCGACGATATGATCATTACTGCAATTGACTATTCCAATCCGGAAGAAACCAACGGCGAGGAGGGTAAAGTATATCTCTATTACGGCTCCCCAACAGGTTTGGAATCAGAGCCAGCCTGGCAGTACGAATCGGATAACGACAGTTCTGTTTTAGGTTTTTCCAGCGATGGAGGAGACCTGAACGGCGATGGATACAGTGATATTGCAGTTGGATGTTTACAATGGAGCAATGGCGAATACAATGAAGGCAGTGTTTTTTTGTGGTACGGCTCTCCAACCGGATTAAGTTTAACCGGTCCCGATTGGACAATTGAATACGATCAAATTTTTGCACTGCTTGGAAGCGGGGTTGCTTTGGGGGGAGATATCAATAACGATGGATTTAACGACCTGTTCATTTCTGCAAAAATGTGGGATGAACCGGAGTTGGAGGAGGGAAAAACCTGGCTGTATTGGGGAAGTGCCGACGGTCCCGTGGAATCCGGATGGAGTTGGCAGGCTGATCAGGAAGGAGCTATTTCCGGTTTTCCGGTAAATTATGCCGGTGATGTGAACAGCGATGGGTTTGACGACGTGATTATTGGTGCAAATCAATACAATTTCGACGATATTGACGATGGATTAGCGGTAACCTTTTATGGTTCTGCAACTGGTTTGAATGAAACGCCCGATTGGATGGTAAGCAGCGGACAAAAAAAATGCAATTTCGGGCATTGGGTGGATGGAGCAGGCGATGTGAATGGAGATGGATATGACGACGTGGTGGTGGCAGCGCTCCTTTACGAAAATGATACCGCTACCGGAAATGAGGGGCGCATTTTTGTTTACCATGGTTCTGCTGATGGTTTGGAAACAGAAGTTGCCTGGTTTGGGGAGATCAATCAGAATCAGGCGCAATTCGGATACAGTTGTGCCGGAGCAGGCGATATTAATAATGATGGATATGCCGACATAATTGGAGGTTCAAAATATTGGGATAACGGTTCTTTGGATGAAGGAGCTGCCTTTGTTTGGTTCGGAAGTCCGGATGGTGTGGAATTAAATTATTGCTGGAGCGGTGAAGGAAATCAGGATAGTGGATATTATGGAAGACATGTTGGTGGAAATGCAGATTTTAATAATGATGGCTACAGCGATATAATGGTTGGCGCATATCGTTATACTGAAATTCTGGAAGCAGATGGAAAAGGATTTGTGTATTACGGAGCTCCGCGCGAGTCAGATTTTTATTTTGAGGAAGATTCTTTTTGTATAGAGGAAGAAAATCCAATTCCAATTATAGATGGATTAAGTGGCGGAATATTTTATTCGGATGTTGCAATAGTTGATGTTATTACAGGGGAAATAAATTTACTTGCGAGCGGTGGCGGAGAATTTTTAATTCAATACACCGCTCCGGGAGTTTGTTCCGTTTATCGCAAAATATGGATAGAAGATAATAGTGATGTAAATGTTTTTGAATTTGCAGAGGATACATTTTGTATAGATGATGTTGATCCTATTCCGATAATTGATTTAATTATTACCGGTGAATTTTATTCTGATGCCGTGGTAAATTCTTTAACCGGTGAAATTGACATTATAACAACAGGCTCTGGAACTTTTAATATTTATTTCAGTGGCATTTCTGAAGCGGGATGTTTAATATTGGATTCGGCAGAAATTACTATTCAACCGGACGTTGTGGCAACATTCGAATATGCATCCGCTGTTTATTATACAGATGATGTTGACCCATCACCAATAATATTTGGCGACACAGGAATGTTTTCTTCTTCTCCTGGCGGACTGCTATTTGCAGATGAATTTGGAACGCTTGTTTTATCTTCTGCCATTCCGGGTATTTATGTAATAACCCATTTCGTGAGTGATGGTATTTGTGAAAATTCGTTTGAATTTACTGTAGAAATTTTACCCGAATGCAGCGCACCGCAAGTGATCTATATTTCCGATGTCACAGATACTTCTTTCACCGCAGAGTGGCCAGGTGATGATAATTATGATGATTATACCATTTATATAATATCCGGAACCGATACAACATTTTATTCCACCAGCGATACGAGTTTCACCTTCAGCGATCTGGATCCCGAAACATTATATACCGTTTTTGTAACAATACATTGTTCCGATTCTGTTTCCGAAAATTCAATGGATAAACAGGTTACTACCTTTCCGGTTGGTATAGTAAATATTTTTGGGGGGATAAAAATTTTAGTCCACCCAAATCCCGCATCCGATCAATTATATGTAAATGTGAGCGGGGCGGATAATGTTTATAATCTAAAATTAATTTCTTCCAATGGAAGTATCGTGTATGAATCGCTTATTATACAAAAATCAGAAAATAAAATTCCGCTGCAAAATATTTCCGCCGGCATCTATTTTTTATCTGTCACCTCTGATCATGAAACGGAGATGATAAAAGTTGTGATAAATAAATAAGGGATTAAAATGGAATCGGGTATAGTGAATACCGTGGATGCAGTGGTTGGTGTTTTTCACCAACCACTGCAAATAACGTCAACCTTTCTTACAACAAAAATGCAAATTCCGGAATGCCGTGGTTGGTGTTTTTCACCAACCACTTCGGAGTAAGAAGGTCATTCTTTCTTACAACAAGAATGCAAATTCTCATACGCTTTTGTTTCGGCAGCAACTTCATCCGCATCGTAACCAATATTTACGATTGCTGTTTTTAATGCATCTGTATTTGTTTTTGCTACATCGTACTTTACTGTTACAATTTTTGTTTCAAGATCAAGGTTTGCTGATTTAACACCATCAACATTGTTAACTGCCTTTTCAATAGCGCTTTTACACATTCCGCATTGCGCAGAAGTTTTAATATCCACATAATTTTTTCCCGTTTCTGCGGTTTGAGCAAAAATGGTATTTGTGGCCGTAATCATTAATGTAAAAACAATTAAGCCAACAGCTTTTTTAATATTCGATTTCATAATTTTTGTTTTTTTTGTTGCTGAGTAATAACATCAGCCCCTGTGAAAATAATAATAATTAATATAAACTCCATCTCAATCCACCGTAAAATTTGCGTTCCATTATTGGAGCATAGATTACAGATGCATCAAAATCCGCTCCAAAAGGCTCTTCAAAGCCTAAAATTGGTTGATGTTGTGTGTAATTGTTTATGTTTTCTGATCCGACATAGATCTCCAGATTTTTGAACTTTTTGGTTATTTGTCCTAAAAATAAATAATAGGGCTCCGAGTAATCTCCCCAAAAATGCGCATCATTATTTTCTGTCAGATCCGGTAATCTTGATTTGCCATAGAATTGAGTTGTAAAATCAAAAACCCAACCATATTTTTTTAGATCATAAGCAAAGTTTACCAGTCCTCTGTGCTTATTGGTTAACGGCACTTCAAGAAGATCATTATTATACGTTGACTTTGCATCAATATATTTATAAGCAACGCGCAGTTCAAAGTTTTTAAATGCTTCGTAATTCACTTCCGCCTGAAAAACATTGGAAAATGACTCCCCATGGAGGTTGCTGATATAAACAGCAGAGTAATCGCTATCCAGATCCACCACTATCTGATTCACAAATTCTGTTCTATATGCATCTAAAGTAAATGTTCCTTCCTGCTGATTTAATTTGAAACTCTGCATCATAGACACTCCATAATTCCATCCCTCTTCCGGTAACAGATCTTCGGTAATAATTAAAGTTCTGGAACTTGTAAGTACATTGCTGTTCTCCACAAAAACATTTGCTACGCGATATCCTTTTCCAACTGATCCACGAAAGGTAGTGTTTGATGTGGGATTGTATTTTAAATGCAAACGCGGCGTGGTAAATACACCATATAAGTTGTGATTATCAATTCTAATTCCGGCAAGTAAACTGAATTTCGTGCCACTCACAAAATGATATTCAATAAATACACCTGGTACATATTCAGTGCGCAAATAATTTACAGAATCAAAACTTTCGTTATAATCATCCACCATAAAACTCGCACCTATTTTGTAGTTATGATTTGTATTGAAAATAAAGGATTGATAAATAAAATTTGCATTGGCAAATCGTTCTGTTCCTGCATAATTATTTAATCCGTAAAAAGCATTTTGTTCGTGATATACGTAATTCACAATGGTACCTATGGAAGTATTTGGTTTTTTAAACACAAATCCATTTTTCATAAATCCTTCAAATCTTTGTGTATTTATTCCAACGCCGTAACCATTTTCCACCGTGTGTTCTTCATCCGGGTCAAAATTTACCTGACCTCCGCTAATATCCGAAGCAATATATTTTACTCCAAACTGCGCTTCATGTTGTTTACCGGAAAAATAATTCCATTTATTCATCAGAATATAGGTCTCATTTAAAGGCACATCCAAAAACCCATCGTTGTTATGATCCATTTTATTATGGAGCTGACTTGTATGCGTAAAAATTCCGGTGCTCCATTTTTCATTGAATAAATGTTTGTAATTCACATTTGCTTCATACCTTCCGGAATTTGATCCGAATAAATTCAACAAAAATGTTTCCCCTTCCACATGAAAGGGTTTTTTTATTTCTGTGTTGATGGAACCGGTAATACTTTCATATCCATTCACAACGGAACCCGGTCCTTTTGTAATTTGAATGGACTCTATCCAGGGACCGGGAATATAAGTTAATCCATAACTTGATGATAATCCCCTCACTCCCGGCATATTTTCCATCATGATCTGAGAATACACCCCATCCAACCCCAATAATTTAATTGTTTTTGCACCCGTAATTGCATCACTGAATTCTGCATCTACGGAATTATTGGTTTCAAAACTTTCACTCAGATTACAACATGCCGCTTTTAATAACTCTTTTTTATTGAGCGATTCCATATTAACCGGATTTACCGTATTAATAGAAGATGCAGAACTTTCTCCTTCAATAATTACCTGTGACAATTCCTTAACCGGATTAAGCATAATATGAAAAGATGTTTTATCACCAACAGTGATGGTATCGGTTTTAAATCCTACAAAGGTCACTTTAAATTGCGTTTGTGAAGGATCGGTTTTTACCAGTATAAATGATCCGTCTTCTTTTGTTGTTGCTCCTGATGTAGTATTTAACCAAACGATATTAGCGCCTGGAAGGGCCGTCATACCGCCATCTTCATCGGCACTCATTACATGACCATTAAGTGTTTGGCTTTGTAAGCTGTTGTAAAATAAAACGGAAGTTAAAAATAATATTATTTGGTATTTCATTACAGTAAGTTTAATTAAAATAAAATATCATTTCTTCACCTGGTGAAAAAATGGGAACTAAACTGTAATAGATTAAATAAGGAAAACCTGTTTGTTCAACAGAATATTTCTGCCTGATAAAGGTGGTGGCAGATCTTTGAAAATATATCCTGAATATGTAGTAGCAATATTTTTCGGCTCTGCATTAAATATTGTAATAAAAAGCGGAACGTCCGTAAATTCCAACACTCGTGCTGTTGCACCGATAAAATCAAATTTTATGTAAGTGGAATTGTCGATACAACAATTACTGCTGTTCAATGCTTGGCTACTTGTAGAAGTTAATGGCTCTTTTGCACAACAATCCTCCATTTTTTGCGCAGAAACCGTCTGTTTTTCCTCCATCAAACAGAAATGAGAAAACAGAGTAAACCCTGTGGAGGCAAAAAATAAAATTGCCGTCATCAGATATATACTCAAATTTTTCAAACCTGCTTTCATCAATACAAAGATATACATTTTACGTTTATATGACTGAATTGTAGCTGGCATTTGCAACAAAAGTCATCAAATTCGGGTTTATAACATCTAACTTTACATAATAGTTTACAATACATCCAACCTCAAAAAAGAAAGAAACATGAGATTTAAAGGCCTTCTCCTAACTATTACCGCACTTTTTACGCTGATAAACTTCAATTCCTGTAAAAAAATAGAAGGTTGCACGGAGGAGGCAGCCCTAAACTACGATCCGGAGGCAGAAGTAAATGTAGGATGTTTGTATAATGAGTCGTTTCCAGTTGAATTACACATGCACCAATACGTTGGTTTAGAGGAACTTGTAGAAGAAAGCACCTATAACCTTGGTGGAGTAGAAACCAAACTCAATTTGGTGCAATACTACATATCAGCAATAAAATTGGTGGATGCTGATGGAATGGAAACCCCGGCAGAAGGGGTTTATTTACTTATGAGTCCGGAAGTTGAGGAATATAGTTTAGGAAACTTCCCTGCGGGTGATTACACAAAGATCATGTTCGACATTGGGTTGGATTCTGTAACAAACCACGGCGACCCTTCTTTATACCAAATTGGAGATCCTTTAGGCGCCCAGTTCCCGAACATGCATTGGGGGTGGAGTTTCGGGTATATTTTTGTGAGAATTGATGGTGAAGCAGATGTAACCGGGGATGGTATACCCGATAATCCGGATGGTTTATTTGAAATGCATCTGGGCAGTGATCACTTTGTTGCAACTATTGAAATTGATCTGCCGGTGGCAATTGGTGAAGGTCTGGAAAATATTTGCCACCTGAAAACGCAATGGGAAACATTTTTTAACAGCGTTGATCTTTCCACAGATAATACCACGCACTCCACAGATAATGTTGATCTCGCAAATATTATTTATGGAAACATTTTCGAGATGTTTTCTCCGGAGTATTAAAACATGAAAAAGAACAAAACGAATTATTTATGTTTTTTTATGGTATTAACCTTATCCATATTTTCGTGCTCGGTGGATGATGAAATTGATATGCAAGATGAAAAGTATGTTTTAATTATTCCGGCTGGTTTTCCTTATCCGGATATTCCTGCTGATAATCCTTTAACACAAGCAAAAATAAATCTCGGAAAAAAATTATTTTACGATCCAATTCTTTCTATTGATTCCACTATTTCCTGTGGAAGTTGTCATAAGGCAGAACTTGCTTTTAGTGATGATGTATCGATAAGTGAAGGTGTTTTTGGAAGGCTTGGCTTTAGAAATTCTCCATCCCTCGCCAATGTTGTTTATTATCCTCTTATGTTAAAGGATGGAGGCAATCCAAATTTGGAAACGCAACCTTATGTTCCTATTGAAACACATTTTGAAATGGATTTTAATATGGTATTATTGGTAAACAGATTAAATGAAAATGCGGATTATGTTGAAGAATTTAAAGCAGTTTTTGGCAAAACTCCCGATCCATTTGGAATAACACGTGCTTTGGCAGCATTTGAAAGAACTTTAATAAGTGGAAATTCCGCTTACGATCAGTATACCTATCAGGGAAAAACATCCGCATTAACTACATCACAAAAAATAGGAATGGAGTTGTTTTTTAGCACAGAACTCAATTGCAGCAGTTGTCACGGGGGTTTTTTGTTGACGGATAATACCTTTCAAAACAACGGATATTTTTCTAATTACAGTGCCGATTCCGGTAGAGCTAGAATAACTCTTTTACAGGAAGATGTAGGAAAATTCCGTGTTCCCACTTTGCGCAATATTGGTTTAACTGCACCTTATATGCACGATGGTTCCGTTGTAACTTTGGAAGAAGTAATAGATCAGTATATGTTGGGAGGAAGTGGACATGTTAATCAAAGTGAATTAATAAAACCATTTAATTTAAGTTTGGTGGAGAAAAGTGATCTTATTAATTTTTTAAATGCGTTAACTGATGAAGAATTTATCTCAGATCCGGCATTTAAATAATTAATGTATAATTATCAATTTATAAAATCATTTCAAAATTGTTGAACTATTTAAAAATGAAAAACAATATTTCTGTTTTAACTCTTTTACTTTTTTTCGGAATAATACTGTTTTTTTCACAATGCGATATTGATCCGGAAATAACAGACATAGATCCGAATGCAACCAATTGGGTATATGATGCTACTCCGTACAATGTAGTTGCAGTTGGGGGAATACCTCCATTTCCATATCCCGTAAATAACCCCTTAACTGCCAAGGGAGTTGCTCTCGGAAGAAAATTATTTTATGACCCAATTTTATCCGGCGACAGCACACAATCCTGTTCCAGTTGTCACAGTGTGCATCATGCATTTTCAGATACCACTCAATTCAGTATTGGTATTGATGGACTGCCGGGAAAAAGAAATGCAATGCCAATATATAATTTAGGTTATTCTCCTTTTGACAATGGTTTTTTCTGGGATGGAAGAGCAACAACAATAGAGGATCAGGCAATTATTCCAATTCAGGATCCTTTAGAGATGCATGAAATAATGCCGAATGTTATTATTAAATTAAGCAATAGCAGTTTTTATCCTCAAATGTTTTATGAGGCTTTTGAAGTGGAAGAAATTACCAACGATGATGTTGCAAATGCAATTGCACAATTTATTAAATCTATTGTATCCGGTAATTCGCGTTATGATAAAGCGGCTGCCGGTGAATTATTTTTAACAGATCAGGAAGTGCAGGGATTCGAATTATTTAATGCACTTGATGGGGGAGATTGTTTTCATTGCCACGGAATAAATGCCGGATTATTCACCGATTTTCAATATCGCAATAATGGAATTGATTCCATATTAACCTTTGTCAATTTTTTAGATGCCGGTTTAGGAGTAGTTACAGGAGATACATTGGATTATGGAAAATTTAAAACACCTTCGCTGCGCAATGTCGAATTAACTGCTCCCTATATGCACGACGGACGTTTCGCAACATTAGAGGAAGTGCTTGATTTTTACAGCGAAAACGTAAATCCCACACCTTTTACCGATAATTTTATGCAATTCGCATTTCAAGGTGGAGTTCAGTTAACCTCCGATGAAAAAGCAGCCATAATTGCATTTCTTAAAACATTAACCGACGATGGATTTAAAAATAATCCGGAATATCAGAATCCGTTTTAGGAATAATGAAGCAGCGGAGTCTGGTGGGACTGTCTGTACTCTCATCCCGGGGAATTAATTATTTTCACCGTGATTGGTGTTTCTCACCAACCACAGAATGGCGAAGAGGAAAACATCCGGCAGAAATTGTACGCCGTGGTTGGTGTTTCTCACCAACCACAGGAAATTAATCCACTTCTTGATTCGCGATACCCATTCCTACCTCGCCAACAATGTATCCGTCTGCACTCCCACTGAATCAACAAAACTCTCCATGATCTTCAACACATCATTTACAAGATCTTTGTTTGCTGTATTCATTAATTGTTCATCGTAATTAAAATCAATTTTCCAACTGTTATTTATACTCAACAATAATATTTTCATTGCAGTGGTATCCAACGAACTTGATACAACAACAAATGCAGAATCATTTTTAATAATTGTTTTTTCTTTTGCAATAATATAATCATATTGTGTGGGATCTTTTTCTTCCACAATTTGTAAGGCTCCTTCAATAAATTTAAAATCATTTCTGAGTTTTTCTCTGCTTGCATCGGTAACCAATAATTCTGCTTTTTCGAGATCGTGTTTATTGTATAACAGATCAAAAAAATTAAGCGCAATTTGTTCGGGAGTTTCTTTTTTTGCCATGCAGGAATATTGCAAAAAAACAAAGGCAAATATCAATACTAGGGAGGGTAACAAGATGTGGATCTTTTTCATACGCTTGAATATTGCACAAAATAAGAAAACCGCCATCAATATTTGAAGGCGGTTTCTATAATTTATCAGACTTTAACGTTTCAACTACATCCCAAACTCTCTCCGCAATTCAAACACTTGTAACAAGTGCCGTTGCGAATGGTGGTATGACCGCATTTAGGACAAGGAGGTGCATCTCCCATCAGCGATTTGTTGGCGGCTTCTGCTGCGTCTAAAATTTCATATTTAACCGCAGTTTTCTTTTCAACCGGTTCTTTTTTGTTTTGTTTTTCAGCTATTGGCTCTGTTACCGGATAGTTTCCTGTTGCTTCTGTGGAAATATCCTGCGTGCTTACTTCGCGTTGTTCCATTTCTTCCGGTGCAATATGCACAAGATCTGTTCTATTCAAATATTCGAACGCCAGTAAACGGAATACATAATCAACAATAGAAGTACTGAATTTAATGTTTGGGTGATCAACCGGCCCACTCGGTTCGAAACGGGTGAATGTAAATTTATCCGTATATTCTTCCAATGGCACCCCGTATTGTAATCCGATGGAAACTGCAATGGCAAAACAGTTCAACAACGAACGGAAAGATGCTCCTTCCTTATGCATATCAATAAAGATCTCTCCAAGTGTTTGATCTTCATATTCACCGGTTCTCACAAATATTGTTTGTCCGCCGATCTTCGATTTTTGTGTAAATCCGGAACGTTTTGATGGTAATTTTTTTCGTTCCACCACCCTCGATAATTGACGTTTGAAAATAGTATCGGTTGATTGCATGATGATAGATCTTGCAGCCTCCAAAACTTCTTCTGATGTCCAAACATGTTTTGGAGCTTCGGTAGTTTCTTTCGAATCGCTTTTTGTTGATAATGGTTGCGATAATTTTGACCCGTCGCGATATAAGGCATTTGCTTTTAATCCCAATTGCCAGCTCATTAAATAACAGCTTTCAATATCTTCAATTGTTGCTTCGTGCGGAAGATTAATTGTTTTTGAAATTGCACCCGAAATAAATGGCTGAACAGCTCCCATCATACGGATATGTCCGTGCTGATGAATATAACGTTCCCCAATTTTTCCGCATTTATTTGCACAATCAAAAACAGGATAATGTTTTTCCTGCAACAGCGGTGCACCTTCAATAGTCATTGTTCCGCAGATATGATCGTTTGCTGTTTCAATTTGTTCTTTGGTGAATCCTAATGCACGCAATAAATTAAATCCGGGTTCGGTATAATGTTCTTCGCTGTATCCTAATCTTTCTAAAGTGGGAACTCCTAAAGTAAATACATTAAATGCAAAACTGATTTCAAATGCAGCAGCTACAACTTTATCAACGTGTAATACTTCTTGTTCGGTAAATCCTTTTTGTTTTAAGGTTTCGAAATTAACATGCGGTGCATTTTTTAAGGTACCTGTTCCTTTTGCATAATTTACGATCTCTGTTATACTTTCATCTTTATATCCGAGATTTTTTAATGCGAGTGGAATAGATTGATTAATTATTTTAAAATAACCACCGCCGGATAATTTTTTAAATTTCACCAACGCAAAATCCGGTTCTACACCTGTGGTATCACAATCCATTAATAATCCAATTGTTCCGGTTGGTGCAATTACTGTTGCCTGCGCATTTCTGTATCCGTGTTGTTCCCCTAATTGCAAAGCGCCATCCCATGCATTACAAGCGGCTTTTAATAAATAATCCGGACACAATGCCTGATCAATTCCCATCGGTTTAATTTCTAAACCTTCATAATTATCTGCTGCATTATATGCTGCATAACGATGATTGCGCATTACACGCATCATGTCTGCTTTATTTAAATCGTATCCTTTAAATGTTCCGAGAGATGCTGCCATTTCTGCGGATGTTTTATAAGAAATACCCGTCATGATAGCAGAAATAGATCCTGCAATTGCACGGGCTTTATCGCTGTCGTATGGAATTCCGGAGATCATTAATACTGATCCTAAATTCGCAAAACCTAAACCTAATGTTCTGAATTCATACGATAATTGTGCAACTTCTTTACTTGGAAATTGCGCCATTAATACAGAAATTTCCAACACAACTGTCCAAATGCGACAAGCGTGTTCAAATGCTTCTACATTAAATATTAATTTATCGTCATCATAAAATTTGCGCAAATTAATGGAGGCAAGATTACATGCAGTATTATCTAAGAACATGTATTCGCTACAAGGATTGGATGCATTAATTGGTCCTGATTGCGGACAAGTATGCCACTCATTAATAGTAGTGTCGTATTGCATTCCCGGGTCAGCACAACGCCAAGCAGCGTATGCAATTTTTTCCCAAAGTTTTCTTGCTTCTACCGTTTTGAAAACTTTTCCATTGGAACGACCAATTAATTCCCAGTCACCATTTTCTTCCAGTACTTTAAAAAATTTATTCGGAATACGCACCGAATTGTTGGAATTTTGTCCCGCAACGGTCCGATATGCTTCGCCTTCATAATCGGAAGAATATCCCGCGGCAATTAATGCGGCAACTTTATCTTCTTCTTTTACTTTCCACTCTACAAAATTTTCAATTTCAGGGTGATCCAGGTCGAGACAAACCATTTTGGCTGCGCGACGTGTTGTTCCGCCTGATTTAATTGCGCCGGCAGCAGCATCACCAATTTTTAAGAAACTCAATAAACCACTGGATGTTCCGCCGCCGGAAAGTTTTTCTCCTTCTCCGCGAATTTTGGAATAATTAGTTCCCACACCCGAACCATATTTAAAAATACGGGCTTCGCGTGTCCACAGATCCATAATTCCTCCCGGATTAACAAGATCATCATCTACACTTAATATGAAACAAGCATGCGGCTGCGGGCGCTCGTATGCAGAAGTCGATTTTTTTAATTCTCCTGTCTGAGGATCAACATAATAATGTCCCTGTGCCTTTCCTTTTATGCCATACGACGAATATAAACCGGTATTAAACCACTGCGGTGAATTTGGAGCGGCCATTTGCCCCACTATCATATATACCAATTCTTCATAAAATACATTTGCATCTTTTGCCGTTGCAAAATAGTGATGTTTTTCACCCCACTGTTTCCAACAATCTGCCAAACGATGTGCAACCTGTTTAATAGAAGTTTCACTGCCTAAACTTCCGTCGGGTTGTGGAACCCCTGCCTTGCGAAAATATTTTTGCGCAAGAATATCGGTTGCCACCTGACTCCATTCTTTAGGAACCTCTACATTGTGCATTTCAAAAACCGAATCGCCTGTAGTGTTGCGAATAACGGATGAACGAAGTTCGAATTCGTACATATCGAAGGGACTCACTCCTTCTTTGGTGAAATAACGGGCAAAATTTAGCCCAGTGCTGTGTTGTTTGTTCTTGGCCATATTAGACGATCTTGGTAACGGTTTCAATTAGGTTATTGACAGAAAAACCTCTCGGATTTTTTTCGAGAGGTTTTACGAAAGTATGCAATTAAACTGTTTACAAACAAGTGCTATTTTTCCACGACCCTGTTTATAAATCGTATTACGTTTGTTATACCCTACATTGCCTCCGTACACATATATTTTTTTTTAATGCGTATGTTTCAAAAGACTGACAACTAATGTTGAAATAAACATTGTAAATGGGGAAAAGATTTCATAAAAAAATTTGGAAGCTCATAAAAATGTAGTTTAGCTTAAGAAAAAGGTTACAAAAGGTTAACCCCTATCTCTATATTCGAAACATTAACTTAACATACGTATTACCAAAACAAACCTAAAATCCGTTGTAATCCTTTGCCCGAAAGGATCCTGAAGGTTTTTACCGGAAAATCAATTGAATTGTTGTTAATACCATGTTGTTACATAGAATTAACTGCGATATATATCAGAATTGGAATTCAATCATATTTAAAAGAGTAATTTTTAATGCCTTTAAATTGAATATTAAAGCGGTAAGCATTGGTATTCTTTACGATATTTGTCGCATTAAAATGGAAGAAAATATAGTCAATTTTTCAGTAGAAAATTAATCCAAATATATCTTTTTCGTATATCGCCCTTCGACTGCAATTATCTCAACAAGGTAAATTCCTTTTGGTGCATTTACCGGAATTTCCGTTGATAGGTTATTCAGATCGGACGCATATATTTCTTTTCCCGCAAGATCGTAAA
>CAZXBG010000103.1:0-15038 GCA_964638865.1 uncultured Chitinophagales bacterium
ACTCATTATTAAAATTTCGCCACCAATTTAAAATTCAACCTCCTGTCCGTCAAATAATTCGGAAATGCATATTGCAGATTATTAATATCCTTCACCCAGATATAAGAAATGGTATTTTGAATTCCGAGTAAATTAAAAACTTCAATACTTGCCCATAAACTTTCGAAAGTAGTATTCAATCGTCCCTTGTCTGTTTTATCTCTGTTTTTATCAAGCAATAATGCTGAAAATCCGATATCCACTCTTCTATATGGCGGAATGCGTAAACTGTTTCGGTAATATTCATTATCTGGTGGACCAAATGGTAAACCTGTTCCAAATAAAAAGCTGAGATGCACTTTAAAATTTTCGTTTCCCGGCATGTAATCCTGAAAGAACATACCGAAATTAATTAATTGGTCGGTTGGGCGAGGAATAAAGCCCTGAGCAATTGCGATTAATGAATCTATTTGTCCTTCTGCATTGTATTGATATTCAAAAGTGGAGTCACCATCAATGTTTTCCATTGTGCGCATAATACTCATACTTATCCAACTATCAGCATCTTCCACAATTTCTCCATGTAATCTGAATTCGATACCGGTTGCGTAGCCTGTAGCAGCATTTTCTCCATAATATCTGATACGTACATTTTCTACATCGTAAGGAATAAGATCAAATAAATATTTATAATATACTTCTGAAATAAATTTAAATTCTCTGTTCCATGCTTTAAATTCATAATCTACACCCAACACAAAATGTAAACTTTTCTGACTTTGTACATCTTCATTAATTACGCCTTCGAGATTGCGTAACTCACGGTAAAAAGGTGGTTGGTGATATACTCCCGCAGATGCTTTGATTTCTATATTCCGCAGAGAATCATTTTTGCCATACCATTTCGGCTGCCAAACAAATTGAAACCGTGGTGATATTGTTAATTCTTTATTAAGATCCCAATAACTTGCTCTTACTCCTCCTGTAAAAGCGAAATTTCTTTTATCCGGTTCCCAGGTATCCTGAATAAATCCACTGTAACGCATCGAATTTAATTCCGTATCCGATTTAAATACTTCTTGCAATTGCACTTCACTACCTGTGTATGGTAAGGAATAACCTGCGCTATCCAATAATTCCCATTCCTTTAATTCATCTTTAATTATTTCTGTCTGCACTCTTACGCCCCATTGATAATAATGATCTGCAGTTTCGTGTGTGCCTACATGCCCGATATTAATTACGTCTGATGTTAAATAATTTCGCGCGAAATTTTGAAAGGTACCTACACCCAGACCATATTTTACATCACCAAAATCCTCATCTCCTAAATTTGTTTCTACCAATCCCAACCAGTATTGTCCTATAATATCAAAAGTTTCACTTTCCAACGAATGATATCCGGAGCCTAAAAATTTTAATGTGGTATGTTTTCCGGGTTTATAAATATAGGATACCCCGCCAAAACCTGTAACAAATTCATCAATTTCCTGCCCATCGAAAAAAACATCCAACTGAATTACATTATTTACCACACCCGTTGCGGTAGAGCGGCTTTGTGGTAAAAATTTATAACTGTTATAAGCAAAGTTGCCTAAAAATTCCAACGACGATTTTTCATTAATATTAATCCCCACCAATGCCTGAGCATCTACAAATACAGGTTCGTATTGTCCTTCCGTATTTAATGAATTTAGTAAGTATTTATTCGTTTTATACCTTGTGCCAAATAAATAATACATTTTTCCGGAATCAATAATATCATTTGCATAAAAAGATGCACCTAATAAACTTGCAGTAACACCCGCTTCAAATTCAGTCGGTTTTTTATATTGAATATCTAATACGCTGGAAAGTTTATCTCCATATTTTGCTTCAAATCCACCGGCACTAAAAATAATATTATCAATAAGATCATAATTTGGAAAAGGCAAACCTTCCTGCTGACCTGAACGAACCAATAAAGGTCGATACACTTCAAAATCATTTACATAAACAAGGTTTTCATCGTAATTACCACCTCTAATGGAGTATTGCGAAGTGAGCTCATTATTGTTAATTGCTCCTAATGCCTGTAAAATTGCAGTAAGTGGATCCATGGTATAGGGAATTGATTCCAATTCTTTAACCGGTATCCTGTTTCCATTTTCCTTAGCATTTATATCGACTCTGCCAAGCATTATACTTTCCATTTTTATAACAAGAACATATCGCACATCAGGTTTGAGAATTACTTTTCGAAGTTGAGTGGTAAATCCGGTGCAGGTAAAACGCAAAACCGCAGTATCGTTTGCCGGAATGGTGATCGTGTAATTGCCATCCAGATCAGATTGAACAATGGTTTTAGAATTTAACAGACTAATATTGACATTTGGAATTGGTTTTTTATCCTCGTCGATAAGATTTCCGTATACAGTGGCAGTCTGTTGAGCATAAATAGACTGGGAAACAACAACAAAAAGTGTGGTTAAAATGGAACGCAACATCAGAAGGCAAAACGCAGATTTATCCATTTTATTTTCGAACCAGGTTTTTTAGTGTGTTTATGGCAGAAACAGGATCTTTTTCACCGAAGACACCACTTCCGGAAACAAGAATATCTGCTCCGGCATCCAAAATGTATTGTGCATTGTCGAGTTTCACCCCGCCATCTATCTCAATAAGCGCTTTTGAACCACTTTTTTCAATAAGAGCCTTTAATTTTTTGATCTTTTCAATAGAAGTTTCAATAAAACCTTGTCCTCCCCAACCCGGATTCACACACATCAAACATACAATATCAATATCGGTAATAATTTCTTCCAATTGATACACCGAAGTGGCCGGATTTATTGCAACTCCAGCCTTAATCCCCATTTTTTTTATCTCTTGAACAGCAGCATGTAAGTGTGTGCATGCTTCAATATGAATGGAAATCGAATCCGCACCTGCATCGCGATAGTGTTTGAGATAACGCTCAGGGTGTACCATCATGAGATGCACATCCAAAGGGATATTACTGTGGCGTTTCATGGCTGCAACAACCGGAATGCCAAAACTCATATTCGGAACAAATACACCATCCATAACATCTACATGTATCCAATCGGCTTTCGACGAATTGATCATTTCTACGTCTCTGGCGATATAGGCAAAATCGCAACTCAAAATGCTCGGGGCAACTAAGTGACTCATTAGGCAAAGATAAGGGGTTGATTTATAAGAATTGTATCGCTTGGGTGCCAAATTCCCGACAATTTTTTTTTACCTGCAATTTATAGCCCTTCACCCTGAAAATTTAGGTTTTAACAGAAAACTCCATTATCCAATAATGCAATAATCTCTTCTTTGAACTAAATGATGTGGAGGAACCCTTACCTTTGCGAACCAAAATTCATCAATGCAAATTCCATTACAGAACTTTTTTAAAAATCCGGAAAAAACTGCCTATAAAATATCTCCCGATGGAAACCATATTTCCTGGTTGGCCGGATATCAGGGGCGAATGAATATTCATATTCAACCAACAGAAGGAGGAGAAATTAAACGTTTAACATCTATTGCGGAAAGAGATCTGCGTACCTACTTTTGGCTGAATAATTCTCAGTTGGCGTTTTTTAAAGATAATAATGGAGATGAAAATGATCACTTACATGTGGTGGATATATTTAATGCAGAAGTTCAGGACCTCACTCCATTTGAAAATGTAAAAGTTGATTTGGTTGATGAGCTGGAGGATAACGAAAATGAAGTGCTCATCATGATGAATAAGCGCAATGAGGAGTTGTTTGATGTGTACAGATTAAAAACAGATACCGGTGAAATTAATTTGATGGAAGAAAACCCTGGAAATATTACCGGTTGGATAACTGATCACAATGGTAATATTAAATTAGCTATTACTACGGATGGCGTAAATACAAGTCTTTTATACCGCAATGATCACACCCTGCCTTTCGAAACAATTTTAACTACCAATTTTAAAGAAGCTGTTTCGCCTTTGTTTTTCGATTTTGACAACGATCAGTTTTATGCTTTAAGTAATATTAACAGAGATAAAGTTGCTATTGTTAAGTTCGATCCTAAAACTGCAATGGAATCGGAAATTTTATTTGAACATCCCGATGTTGATGCAGACTCTATGGGATTTTCCAAAAAAAGAAAGGTTTTAACAGTAGGTCTATTCACAACATGGAAACAGGAATTTATATTTTTTGATGCCGAGACGGAAAATAGATATAAAAGATTATCGGAGTTGATAAAGGAAGACGCTGAAATATATATTGTTGCAAAGAATAAAGAAGAAAATATTTTTATTGTAAGAACAATTTCTGACATATCGCTAGGTAATTATTATCTATATAATGAACAAAAAGATATCGTTAAACACCTTGCAAATGTTAGTCCCTGGTTAAGGTCAGAGGAGCTTTGTGAAATGCAACCAATTCAATATAAAAGTTCTGATGGTTTAACAATTCATGGATATTTAACATTACCTAAAAATAAAAAAGCGGAAAATTTACCTGTCATTGTAAATCCACATGGTGGCCCATGGGTGCGTGATACGTGGCGGTTTAACCCGGAAGTGCAGTTTCTGGCAAACAGAGGTTTTGCCGTTTTGCAAATGAATTATCGCGGCTCAACAGGGTATGGTAAAAAATTTATGGAAGCCGGATTTAAACAGTGGGGAAAAAAAATGCAGGATGACATTTCTGATGGAGTAAGATATTTAATTTCTGAAGGAATTGCAGATAAATCCAGGGTTGGTATTTATGGTGCCAGTTATGGAGGATATGCAACTTTGGCCGGTTTAACATTTAGTCCTGATTTATATGCTTGCGGAGTTGATTATGTAGGCGTGAGCAATTTATTTTCATTTATGGAAACAATTCCTCCTTATTGGAAACCCTATTTGGAAATGATGTATGAAATGGTTGGTCATCCTGAAAATGATAAAGAATTATTAGCCTCTTCTACACCACTGTTTCATATCGATAATATTAAAGCGCCTCTTTTTGTTGCTCAGGGTGCAATGGATCCCCGGGTAAAAAAATCGGAAAGCGATCAGATCGTTCATGCGTTGCGGGAAAAAAATATCGAAGTGGAATATATGGTGAAGGATAATGAAGGACATGGATTTTCCAATGAGGAAAACAGATTCGAATTTTATACTGCAATGGAAAAATTTATGGAAATTCATCTAAAAAAAAATAATTAAATTGTTTCTAAGGTCTGCAATAGTTGGATTGATTTTATTTTTTAGTTTGACAAACATGAAATCTCAAACTCAAAATAGTTTATTATGGGAGATATCCGGAAATGGGTTATCACAGCCATCATATATTTATGGAACTATACATCAAATTGCGAAAAGTGATTTTGTTGTGCGAAAGGAAATTGATTCTGTATTCGATCTGTGTAAACAAGTTGCTTTTGAAATTAAGTTGGATGATACAACCTTGCTCAGTACTTACCGGAATTGGATTTACTTACCCGAGGGTAAAACACTACGTGATTATTGTACTGAAGAAGAATATTCAATACTAAAAAATTATTTGTCGGATCATGGACAGACTGATATTGAATCTATTAAATATCAAAAACCTTTCGTTTTAGCCCAAATGCAAACTTCTGATTATGTAACCGGAGAAACGGCATCCTATGAATTATATTTTTTTGACCGTTTAACGCAGAATAATATTCCATTATTTGGACTCGAAACAATGCAGAATGAGCTGGATGTTTTTGATTCAATGCCCTATGATCACCAGATCGACATGGTTCTGGGTGCCATTGATTCTACACGTAATATGCAGGTTTTGTGGACAGATTTAATAACAGCATATAAAAAGGAAGACCTTGATGCTTTGTATGGAATATTATTGGTTGCTTCTCCGGAATTAATGGCCTATGAAAATTTATTTATTTCCGGAAGAAATGCAAATTGGATACCGGTGGTGGAAAATTTAATTATGGAAAACACAACTTTTATCGCGGTTGGGGCGGCGCATTTACCGGGGGCAAAGGGTATATTACAATTACTTGAAAATAAAGGGTACAGCCTTAAGCCTATTTATTAATATAACCTATATAACAATTCCAATAATTAATGCGCGTTAACTTATTAATTACAAGTTAACCGTCAAACTTTTATAATTGAAAAATTAATTTATTAGTTATGATAGAAATCAAAAATCTTTCAAAAACCTTTTCCCTTTCCAAACAACAAAAAAAAGAAATGGGACCTGAATTTAAAGGTTCAACAATTGATGCAGTAAAAAATGTAAATTTTGTTTGTCAGCCGGGTCGAGTTTTTACCTTGCTCGGCCCAAACGGCGCCGGAAAAACAACTGTATTGCGCATGATCGCAACCATTTTAAAACCATCGAAAGGCTCTATACATGTTTGTGGTTTGGATACGGTTACTCAAGGGATGGCGGTGCGGAAAAAACTTGGTTTTTTGACCGGTTCCACAGGTTTGTATGACAGATTAACGCCGGATGAGACAATTAAGTATTTTGGAAGGCTTAATGGAATGGAAGAACCGCTTATTGAAAAACGGAAAAAGGAATTATTTGATCTTTTGGGTATAAATGATTTTGCACACAGAAGGGTTGGAAAATTTTCTACCGGAATGAAACAAAAAGTATCCATTGCCAGAACAATGATACATGATCCACAAGTTGTTGTATTTGATGAACCAACTTCCGGATTGGATGTAATTGCTGCAAAAAGTATTATAGAATTGATAAGAGATTGCAGAAAACAAGGTAAAACTGTTATTCTCTCTACGCATATAATGAGCGAAGTAAATATGCTTGCCGATGACTTTGCAATTATGCACAGAGGAGACCTTATTTATAATGGATTATTTGACGATTTTAAAAATGCCATGCGGGAAAAAACTTTGGAGGATGAATTTATTCGCATCGCCTCCGAGCATGATAAATCTTTTGCTTAATTATTAATAAAACAAATCAGACAGATGAAAAATATATTCACTATATTCAGAAAAGAGCTTAAAGATATTACACGCGACAGAAGAACACTGATGATTATGCTCGTAATCCCGCTTTTTGTTTATCCTGCCATTTTTGTTGGCATCTCAAAATATATGACCAAACAATCGCAGGATGCCGGCCAGGAAATTTTACGTTTGGGAATTGTAAACAATGGCAACGAAAAAAACTTTGAACAATTTATTGCAGCCATGCCAAATGTTAAGAGCATTTCTATTGTTGATACTTCTCTGGGTAAACAACTTATTCTCAGCGACAGTATTGATGCCGCATACTTTTTCCCCGCCGGTTATGATTCTGCCCTTGCAAAATTAGAACCTACTGATTTTCAATTTTTTTATACTTCAACAAATAATGAATTTGAAGTTGGGTTTATTAATAATTTAAATTCGGTCTATCAGCAAAACCTGGTTAAAACTAAATTGGCAGAGGTGCATATTTCAGAAACTATTTTGGAGCCCGCAAAAAGTATCTCCCGAAATCTTGCGTCCACCAGAGAGCAAATAGGAAGTATAGTAGGAGGAATACTCCCTTATTTCTTTATCATCTTTTGTATGATAGGCTGCATGTATCCAGCCATAGACCTTGCTGCCGGAGAAAAGGAGCGCGGATCTTTGGAAACTTTATTAGTGAGTTCTGCAAGCAGATTCGAAATTTATATGGGAAAATTGCTGACCGTTTCCTTAAGCGGATTTCTTTCTGCTATAGCGAGTATAATAGGACTTATCATTTCAGGACAAATGGTTGGTTCAGATGCAGGAGGAGGGGAGGATTCTATTCAAATTTCTTCGCTGCTCAGTGGAATTATTGAACCGAAAACAATTTTACTTTTATTAGCAATTTTACTTCCCTTAAATATATTTTTTGCAGCAGTTACTTTGATGTTATCCATTTATGCAAGATCATTTAAAGAAGCGCAAAGTATGATAACACCATTAATGATCTTTATTGTTTTTCCAAGTATATTCGGGATGCTTCCGGGTGTTAAACTTGATTACACTACTGCATTTATTCCAATCTTAAATGTTTCACTTGGATCTAAAGAAATAATTTCAGGAAATGTTTCTATTGGCCCGCTCCTTGTTACTTATCTTACACTAATTGCATATGCGGCAATTGCATTAATTGTAAGTGTTCGGTTTTTCAATAATGAAAAAAATATTCTTCGGGGATAAAACCAAAATTCCTGTAAAGTGAACAATTATCCAGGTAATCCACGATTATCAGGATAATTGTATTTTTATGGTAATTCCAAGTTGCCGAACATTGCATCCCCCGGTTTGTAAACGGTATGTTGACAAATTTTTGGGAGATGTTTACAACCTTTTTTAACTTTCAATCGTTTAAACCTTTAAGACTGAAACTGATACCATGGAAAATTTATTTTGGAAGATCAAGAGTTTTCATCAACTGAATGTTTTTGAACTATACGGCATTCTTAAATTGCGTCAGCAAGTGTTTGTGGTAGAGCAAAACTGTGTTTACCTTGATGCTGATAGCAAGGATCAATTGTGTGATCATATTTTTGGAGTGGATGATGCCGGCCAGGTTATGGCCTATTGCCGCATTGTGCAGCCTGGTTCCGCGTTTCAGGAGGTTTCAATTGGCAGGGTTTCTACACATCCCGACAATCGCCATAACGGTTGGGGCAAACTAATCATGGAAAAGGCGATCAATTTTATTGAAGATAAATACGGTCCTGTTGCCGTGAAAATAGAGGCCCAATATTATTTAGAAAAATTCTATGTTAATTTCGGATTTGAAATTAGCGGTGAGATTTATCTCTTAGATGGCATTGAGCATATAGAAATGTTACGTGATAAAAACGCGGTAAATATTAAAGCCTGAAAGGGGCAAGGTGATTTGCACAGTTCAATAGATCAATTTGGGTTTGTATATCCCATTATTTTTTTTAATATTGCATTTTAACCCTATTCTTTAACTTTTATATTTATTTTTATGGGAATGATGAGTGAATTCAAGGCCTTTGCTATGAAAGGTAACCTTGTGGACCTGGCTGTAGGATTCGTAATGGGCGCTGCATTTACAACTGTAACTACGTCCTTTATCAATGGAATTGTAATGCCTCTGGTTAGTTTAATTGCCGGAAAAGATTTTTCTGATTGGACTATTGTATTAAGGAAAGGCGAAACTGACGCAACCGGTGTTGTCACCACGCCGGCAATTGAAATTCTTTATGGTACATTCATTTCCGCTGTTATTTATTTCATTATTGTAGCATTTGTAATGTTTATGGTAATAAAAGCAATAAATGCAACCAAAAGAAAAGAAGAGGAAGCTCCAGATGCTCCTCCTGCTCCTTCAAGAGAAGAAATATTATTAGCAGAAATAAGAGATCTGTTGAAAAAATAAAAATAAAAAATATGCCTTCCTTAGAAGGTATTTTTTTTCTCATTTTTGCACACACTTTTTCAGGCCACAAAAAAAATATATTTAATTTAAGTATGAAAAAAATATTTACACTCTCCATTTTAATTGGGGTAAACGCCCTACTTTTCGCGCAAGTTGATACCACCTGGAAAAAGGGTGGTGGTGCAATATTAAACTTTAACCAAACGTCTCTTACCAATTGGGCAGGTGGTGGTGAAAGTAACCTCTCCTCCACTTTACTTACCAATTTTTATGCAAATTATAAATTGGAAAAAACAACCTGGGATAATACTCTTAATATGAATTACGGTTTAGTTACTGCCAATAATTATAAGGATATCAGAAAAAATGAGGATAGAATGGAATTAAACAGTAAATATGGCAAATATGCTTTCGCCGATGATTTTTATTACAGTGCTTTGGTTAATTTTTTAACTCAGTTCACAGCTGGTTACGATTATCTTACAGACCCTGAGGCTGCTGTCCCGATTTCAAAATTATTATCTCCCGGATATTTAACTGCAGCTGTGGGTTTGGATTGGAAACCAAGTGATAAATTTTCCGTTTTTCTTTCCCCGGCCACAGGAAAATTCACCTTTGTTTTGGATGAAGAAATTTCAGTGTATGTAGCAGATACGGTCAACCAGAAAAACAGATACGGGGTTGCAGTGGGAGAGTCGTTAAGGGCTGAATTTGGGGCATCTTTGGTAGCCTCCTTGAATACTCCTCTCAGCTCAACAATTAGTTACTCTTCAAAGTTGGTGTTATTCAATAATTTCACAGATCCTGTTGCTGAACACAGGGGTAATATTGATGTTGATTTTCAGAATAACCTAAATATGAAAGTAAGTAAATATTTTGCAGCCACCCTATTCTTGCAGGTTTTGTATGATCATGATATTGCAATTTCTACGTTTGATGAAAATGATGTTATAATCGGTGCAGGCCCAAAAACGCAATTTAAGGAGGTTTTTGGATTAGGATTAAGTTATTCCATTAATAATTAAACAATATAAAACTAAAAAGAGGCTGTCTCAAAAGGCAGCCTTTTTTTAAAAAAAATGTATCGTTAGTAAGTTCCGCCAAAATCGGGAAGGCAGCGGATTCGAATCCAACTGCCTTGACACAGTAAGATAAGGGTTTCAGTCTTTAAAGGGTTTGAAACGCTTTTGCATTTGCATACTTTTTAGAGTTTATTGAGTATTTTGAATTTCTTTTTGATCAAATCAGTGTAATATCTATTTCCTCTAAAGGTTTCTAATAATTATGCAACTGCATTTGCAAAAATTAGTGTAATAAAATCAGTATTCCCGAAAATAATTTCTGCAATTGTTTCCATTTTATATTTACTTCGGAAGCACTTAATGAACATTATTCATTACTGCATGTTTAAATAATTTTTGTTTAGTTGATATATCTATAAACTTTAATTAAAAAAGTGTTTACAGAAACTGAACAATTCCAAATTCTATACGAAGCCTATCGTAAATATTTTTTTATCTATTAAAAAGTAAACATTTGTGGCAAATTGCTGTTTCCCTAGTAAATTGCAAAAAGAAAAAATTATGGAAAGGCTTTATCAATAATCTTAACTCTTTTAGTAATTTGTTTTTCTTGTAAAACTTTTGGAACTATTACATTTATTGGCTCTAAATCAGAAACAATTGAATTGCCATTTAAAGGAGAATTTAGGATTTGGGAAGATAAAATCCATCCAAGTTTTAGGGTAGTTTTAACTTACCCATCCAAAATAAAGTCTTGTGAAGTATACAAAGTCGCTGATTCAAGAAATGAATAATGGGTAACACCTTACTTGCAAGCAGGGAAAGTAAGACAAAAACAGTCCCTGGTAACGCACCTTTATTTTATAACCCTAATACTTTGACTGTAACCTACAATATCAAAGATTATAACGAACTTCCACCAAAGTTTTTTTAACAAATGGGGCTTGTTGTAAGTGGTATCAATATTTTCTAAATGCAAGTAATGGTTTGGGCTTGACAAACATTACTGCACTTTTAGAACTTAACTTGTATATTTGATTTCCATTCATCAATAGTTACAGGCAGATGGAGTTTATTTCCCTCATCTACTTAAAACCCTGTTCGTTATGGGGAAATTTAAAGTAAGATAATGGTCAAAAAACGACTTGCTATGCAATAGTAAAAATTAGGTATATTTGTATTGTAAAAGTGGAGTCTAGCAACCACTTAAAAAAACGGGGCGAAACCCAAAAGCCATACGAGTAGGATGATAATTTTACATAAAAATGTTTAATAAATTTAACTTAACTGACAAGTTGCTTTTTTTAGCTGCGATACTTTCACTTATTTTTTCTGAAATTTTATTTTTTAATGACCACGAAAACCAGGCAATTTTTATAGGTCTCTGGGTGCCATCAATACTGTGTTTTGGGATATATTTACGTCTTATAAATAGAAATAAAAATGATTGATTTTATACCATATTTTGCCGGATTAATTACCTTGTTGTTTGGTGCTGGTTTTGCCTATGCCATAACTAATAGTAATAAAAAAAGATAAATAAATGGGAATAAACCCAGCAGCGACTTTGACTGGTTTATAACTATTATTATTTTATCAAAACTGCACTAAAACATCTACAACTGTTTGTTTTAATGCATTTCAGTAGTTCCTGATTTTATTTAGGTTCACTTTTATTATAAATTATAGGGGTTGTAATTTGCTTAAGCTGCTTCATTCTAAGCCGTTTTAAATATTGGTTTACAGTTTCGCTTGGTAATAATTGCAATTTTTATTTACTATCGTTTACAGTCGGCTAAATTTTAAATATTTCTTAAAATTATTAAACAACTTTGCCATCATTGCATGTTTATTTGTTTCATTGGTTCCACTTGTATTATCTATTAGCATTGCCATAAAATTAAGTAGAGCTGCTAAAATAAGTATGTTTGCCGCAATATTGGTTCTAATCTTTTACCTTTGATGCAACCCATCGCTTTTGATTATTCAGGCTGTGCAAAAAAAATGTTTGTGGTATTTTGCAAAGATAGTATTAGTTGTAGCAAATATTGTGAAAGCAATGTTCCCGCTTATTGTTTCCAATAATCGTACATCTACTACGGTAAATAGGAGTGTAATAAAATCATTGTTGCCAATGGCAATTTCTGCAATGGGTTTCATTAAATATTTATTTAATAAACATTATTTAAACAATATTCTTTACTAATTGTTTAGGTATTTTTTATCTAATTAATATAACTGGAAAACTTTAAGTGATAATGTGCTGACAGATAAAGATTATTGCAAAATATTATACGAAGTCTATCTTAAGTTATTTTTTATTTATAAAAAAAGTAAACATTTCAATCATATCGTTGTTTAAATATTAAACTTTAAAATAAAAAATTATGAAAAAAGTATTAGTCGTTTTATCCGTTCTTTTATCTTCTATTGCCTACAGCCAAACAAAAGACGTGGTTGATATCGCTATTAGTTCAGAAGATCACACAACACTTGTAGCTGCTGTAAAAGCTGCAGATTTGGTTACAACATTAAAAAGTAAAGGTCCATTTACCGTATTTGCTCCTACCAATGCAGCTTTTAATAAGTTGCCGGAAGGAACAGTTACAACGCTATTGAAGCCTGAAAACAAAGCTCAATTGTCGAAGATTTTAACCTACCATGTGGTAAGCGGAAATTTTGATGCAACAGCTGTGATAGCCGCTATAAATAAAGGAAATGGCAAAGCTGACCTAAAAACTGTTAGTGGTGGAATTTTGACGGCCTCATTAGATGGCGAAAAAGTTAAATTGACTGATGAATCCGGAAATTTTGCATACGTAGTTGTTGCGGATTTAAAAGGCAACAATGGGGTGGTGCACGTAATTGACGGAGTTGTGCTTCCAAAGTAAGAAGAGAAAACTCCAGGTGAAAAGCTCATTGAAGAAATTCAACG
Source organism: uncultured Chitinophagales bacterium (assembly GCA_964638865.1). Taxonomy (GTDB): domain Bacteria; phylum Bacteroidota; class Bacteroidia; order Chitinophagales; family BACL12; genus UBA7236. Next base: position 13,308 of record CAZXBG010000103.1, read on the forward strand.
AGCTTTTTTTTGCCCTATTTTGGTAAGAAAATTATGATACTTCAGCACAAAGGGTTATAAACCGGCCAATGTCGCAACTCGCAACAAATTGCTTTTTTACGAGGATGTGCGAATAGGTAAATCAGAACAAGTAATAAAAATAGTCTGCAAAGACAATCTAGATTGTATTAAAATTGCTCCGCCAAGTCATAAAACGTCAGACTTTGAAAAAACTTGCAATTACATTCTTGTTTCGCCACTTTCAAACATAAAATTGGTTCGAATTTTTAATAATTCAATTTATAGAACACTTTTTTTTGAGGCAAATTTCATTTGAAAAATTGTCATCAAGCAAAAAACATAAAATGGATGTCTTTTAAAATAAAATGAACTATTCATCTATAGTTTGGTAGCCATCTTTTCGGTTCATTAATTAAATCGGATATGCCTAGGTTATTTATGCAGCGTTTGATTTTATACAATAACATAATCATTGCCTTTTACTCCCATATTTAATCAATTCATTTGCTGTGGTGAGCGCTTCGGTGTTCAACGAAAGCCTCCACAAATCGGACTAAATGATCTACTTCAATTTTATCATTCATACCCCTAAAGATAACTTGGTGCAGGTTTCAGGAAGTATAAAATATTATTTTTTTTCGAAAGGGCTATTTCTTTTGAATAGTTGCCAACCACAACGTTTTTTCAAAAGCTGTTGTGTTTCAAAAGTTTACTTGAAGACAGAGCAACCAACAAATGGCAAACAAATTAACAGAAAATAGCAAACCATTTGCCAGTCGGATTTTTATTTTCCATATTTAAAATAAAGAAGCAGTGAGCCATGATTTTTACTGAGCGAGGGTATAAGATTTATTTTTATATAAATAGAACACTATACCATTTAACATGTTTTTAATACAACCAATTAAAAATAAAATAGAAATTATGGAATATTTTAAAATTGCTAGCGACAACTACGTTGCTTTCACGTTCTTTATCGGAACTATGGCTATGATGGCCGCCTCAGTGTTTTTCTTTTTTGAGCTAAATAACACAGCTCAAAAATGGCGAACTTCTGTTCTTGTTTCAGGGATTATAACCTTCATTGCAGCCATTCATTATTATTACATGAGGGAATACAATCTTGCAACAGGGGAATCTCCTACCTTTTTCCGTTATGTTGATTGGATTTTGACCGTTCCGTTAATGTGTGTTGAGTTTTATCTAATAACTAAAAAAGCAGGCGCTAAGATTAGCTTACTTTGGAAATTGATTTTCGCTTCATTGTTGATGTTAATAACAGGTTACATTGGAGAGACAATAGATAGAGAAAATAGCGTGCTCTGGGGAATAATTTCTGGTGCTGCCTATTTCTACATTGCTTACCTAATATGGTTTGGCGAAGTTGCTAAATTGGCTCAAACAGCGGGGCCTCAAGTAGCAAAGGCAACCCGGGCACTTGCATGGTTTGTACTTGTTGGTTGGGCAATTTATCCATTAGGCTATATTCTGGGCACTCCAGGTGGATTGTTTGGAATTCAGCTAGTTAGTGACCCCGCTGCTGCAAGTCAGGCAATGGATATTGTTTACAATATTGCTGATGCAATCAACAAAATTGGTTTTGGATTGGTAATTTATATGCTTAGTAGAAGTTCTGAAGATTAATGATAAATTTTAAGAAAAAGGGAAGGTTTATTGTCATATATACCTTCCTTTTTTTTATCTGGTTATGGTAATTGATTCGATAATTAG
>CAZXBG010000104.1:0-14897 GCA_964638865.1 uncultured Chitinophagales bacterium
TTAAGATTACCCTTCCCTGTTCAAGAAATAAAAAGGCAAGATAATCACCTCCAAAATCAAATATCCTGTTAAGGCTTATTTTTACATTATCGCCATGTAATGGAAATAAATACCATCCATTTTGCTGTTTCTGTATCAACAAAAAAATACCAAATACAACAAAGGGAAGAAATAAAATTAAATATTTACCGCGAAAATTAAATTTTCCTTTGTTTCCTTTACCTATAAAATATAAGGCGAGTTCTGAAAAAACGATAACCAACGGAATAATTATGGCAGTTTCTTTGATCAATATTGCCAACGTAGAAAATATTCCAAACAAAATATATTTTTTTCCTACCCAAAAATAAATGGTCCACAATATAAAGACGGCAAGACAAATTTCAGGCAGGATTAATACCGATTGTGCAAAAAATAAAGGTTGTACTATCAACAACATTACCGCTAACAGACCTGTATATTTTGAAAAATATTTTGCTGTGACAAAATAAACACTCCACAATAAAATAATTGAAATGAAGAGTGCAGTGATATGGCCACCATCAACTCCATCACCAAAAATCGAGTATCCAATTGCCTGAAAAAAAGTAAATAAAAGCGGATGCCCTCGCGATAATACCGGCGGAAGATCCTTTGGCAATAATCCTAAACCATTATCAAACATGTACAATCCTGCACGGGAATAAACACCGAGTTCATCCCAAAAATAGGGCAATTGCAAAGCAGGAATTTTTAAAAGGATAAATACCAATATGATGAAAAAGAAAAAAAGTTCAGGTAGATTTCTTTTTGCAAACATAACTCGTAGTTAGGCATTAAAAGTTTGAAAGCAGGTGAAAGAAAGAGTACCAATACGTTTTAACATTGCAGTTAATTAATTTGAGTGGATGAAATAAATATATGAATATGCCAATACTCTTCTGCGTTTATGAAGAAAAATAAAAATTAATAGCGTTTTTTTTTAGAAATTAATAAATGCTAACTGTGAATAAAAAAAATTCTGGTTTATAATTTGTAGCGCCACAATGCATTGTTTCTCTACAAATTATAAGCAAAAACGTAAAATCTAAACCTATACCAACACCTCATCCTGCATATACTTCCCAATTGCATTGTCATACAATTCTTTGAAAGTATTTATTGTTCCGTATTGTTCTCCATCAATCGAAATTTTTCCATCAGTTACCCTGCCTAAAACATTTACGGGAACACCAAATTCTTTACAAATATTTTCAATAACAAAAACTTTTTCGCTAGAGGTAGAAACAACAACTCTGCTTTGTCCCTCGCCAAATAAATAGGCATCTTTTCTTATCGTGTTATCTGTTTCCACTTCAAATCCAAGAAGGTTTACCAGTGCACTTTCCAATAAAGTGATAAATAATCCACCTTCACTTACGTCATGTGCTGAATAGATGAGCTGATTGCGAATAAGTTCTTTTATAGATTGTTGCAAACTATATTCCTCATTCAAATTAAAATAAGGAGCCGGTGAAAATTTAATATTGTGTTCTTCTTTTAAATATTCGCTGCAAGCAATATCATCGGTAGTTTTCCCAATCAATAAAATAACATTTCCTGTATTGATAAAATCGAGTGTCATTTGATTTTTGAAATCTTCAATTACGCCTACCATTCCAATTGTTGGAGTTGGATAAACCGGACCCTCTTCACTTTGATTATAAAAGGAAACATTGCCACCTGTAACTGGCGTATCAAATTTGCGACATGCTTCGCCCATTCCTTTAATTGCATTCTCAAACTGCCAATATACTTCCGGATTATACGGATTTCCAAAATTGAGACAATTTGTAATTGCTGCCGGTTCTGCTCCGCTCACTACAATATTTCTTGCGGCTTCACTCACTGCTATCATGGTTCCGATATATGGATCGGCATGTACATATCTCGCATTACAATCTGTTGTAACTGCAAGACCTTTATTCTGTCCTATAATTCGAACTAATGTAGCATCACTTTTTAAATTAGTAGAGGTATTTTTTAATCCAACCATGGAATCGTATTGCACAGTTATCCATCTTTTATTTGCAATATTTGGATTGGATGTTAATTTTTTTGCAACGGAAATAAAATCCTTGGGTATATTTATTTTAGAAGCATCGTATTTTTTGATCTCCTGTAAATATTCCGGTTCCTTCGTTTCTCTTTTATAAATTGGCGCGCCGCCACCTAAAACCAAACTTTCTGCAGGTACTTCAGCAATCAATTCGTTATGCATATAATATTGCAACATTTCTCCTTCAACTACCTCTCCAATTATTTCGCAGTGGAGATCCCATTTATCAAAAACAGCCTCTACTTCTTTTTCTCTTCCTTTAAACACGACAACTAACATACGTTCCTGACTTTCGCTCAACAAAATTTCCCAACCCTTCATGTTTTTCTGGCGCGTAGGCACTTTATCGAGATTGATCTTCATACCGTGTTTCCCTTTGGCACTCATTTCTGAAGTGGAACAGGTAATTCCCGCCGCACCCATATCCTGCATTCCCACAATTGCACCTGTTTTTATTGCTTCCAAAGTTGCTTCGAGCAATAATTTCTCCTGAAACGGATCGCCAACCTGAACAGAAGGCAGATCTTCATGACTATCGTCGTGCAGATCACCACTTGCGAAACTGGCTCCGTGAATTCCATCTTTACCCGTTGCGCTTCCAACAATATACACCGGATTCCCGACTCCTTCAGAAATTGCAGAAACGGTTTCCCCCACTTTTACAATGCCTACACTCATGGCATTTACAAGGATATTTGTGTTATAACAATCCTCAAAATACACCTCACCACCAACGGTTGGCACGCCGAAACAATTTCCGTAATCGCCAATCCCCTTAACTACTCCTTTTACTAAATGTTGTGTTTTTTTGTTTTTAATATTTCCGAAACGCAGTGAATTTAAAGAACATATTGGTCTTGCTCCCATGGTAAAAATATCGCGATGAATTCCACCCACACCGGTTGCAGCGCCTTGATACGGCTCAATTGCAGAAGGGTGGTTGTGACTTTCTATTTTAAATGCGCATGCCAATCCATCACCAATATCTATCAAACCGGCATTTTCTTCTCCGGCTTCCACCAACATCTTTTTGCCACTGCGAGGTAACGTTTTTAACAGCGTGATAGAGTTTTTATAACTGCAATGTTCACTCCACATCACACTATATATGCTCAATTCGGTAAAATTGGGGGTGCGGCCCAGAATAACCTTAATTTTTTCAAATTCTTCTTCTAAAATACCAAGTTGTTTGGCTTGTTCTATTGTTGCGAGTTGTTCTGACATGCTTGTAATTGAGATACAAATGTAAGTTGGAAAGCGGAAAAAGCTACGCAGATGGAGCAGATATTTGTGAATAAAGGTAAAGCCCGCTAATTAATATGCATATTTCGAACTTAAAATCGAAGATTTGGTACAATAATGCTCATTTGAACCGGGAATATGATTAAATTTGCTTACTGATAAACACATGCATCCTAAACTCAAAAAACTAACTGCCTATTCTGTTTCTGCGGCAGCTTTTTTGCTAACCGCAAAGGATGGAAATTCACAAGTTGTATATCATAATATTGATCCCGATATTATTTTATCTGAAACAGATTCCGTGGAAATCGATTTTAATGCTGATGGTGTTTCAGATCTGCAAATAAATTTCGATTTATATAAATGGAGTTTTGTTACAGGATCCGGGTGGGATTCATGGCATGCTCAGGAAACAATTTCAATAAAGAATTTCGAATCTGCAATAAGTGCTGCTGGTGCTTCTTTCTATTTCGATGTCAAAAATTTAGAATCCGGAGCAGCAATTGGAAATTATGGCCCGTGGAATGCTTTAGATACTTTAAAGCTAATGTACATTTATAGATATGCGGAAGTTACTTATTTGATACCCGACAGTTTTTATGTATTTTATGAGAATTGGTTTGCGAACAATCAACATCTTGGTATAAAATTTTTAATTGATGGGAATTATCATTATGGGTGGGTGCGACTAAGTATTAATGATTTTTCAACGCAATATGGAAAAATTCCGAATCTTGTAATACAGGACTATGCTTATGAGGCAACTCCGGGAGCTACTATAATAATAAACAATCCAACAGCCTCTATTGCAGAAGATCTTTTTCTAAATGATATTACAGATTATTTAAATGCAAGTGATTTTCAATTATCCTTTACCAAAGCCGATTTGCCGGAAACAGTTAGTGCCTACAGAATATTTTTATATCCATATAGTGAGCCGCCACCATCTGTGTCGTTTTTAGAAACACTTTCAGCAGAACTATACATGGAAGTAATTCCTTCAGGTTTGATTAATTACGATGTTGTATTACCTGTAAACCTTAAAGATATCTATGGCAATGAATATATTCCTGCGTCTAATTACAGAGCTATAATACTTTCCATTGCCGATGGTGTTTTTTCCAGTCAGAATAATGTTTCACTCCCAAGCGAATTTAAAAAGTGTGTTATTATAAATACGCAAGCTCCCGAAGTTATTGATATTACAACATCATCTGAAAATTGCAACATTTCCGACTTTACGGTTTCTTTTAATCCATCAACTGATGAATCGGTAATTAAAGAGTATCGGGTGTTCATTTTAAATCATGATTTTATACATGATTACGTAATCGGATTTAATAATTCGCTTTTAGCATTAGATTCTTCTTTTTATGTTAATGTTATTCCTAATAATAGCAGCAACTACAATGTTGGTTTTAATACAGATAAGAAAATAGTTGGGGATACACTACCTGTGTTATTTCAGGAATATTATGCTGCAGTGGTAACAATTGCAGACAGTATCCATGCGACCGGCAGTGATGCAAACTCCTCCATATATTATGAAGATTATTACGGCGAAATACATGGAAAAGAGGTTGAATTATATTGCGAATTATATCCAGTAGCACCTAATGTTGAAATTGTAGGCACTTCAGAAACTGCCGCAGATATATCTGTACAATTAGATGGACCGGATATTAAATCAGGATTAGCGAAGTACTGGATCTATATTGTGCCTTTTGAGGAAATGAATGATTTTGACATTGAAAAAGCCGCATCTCTAGCTACAACAAATTTTTTAGGCAAACCTCCCGATACTATTTTAAATACTTTAATGCAAAGTAATATTCCGGATGTAAATGGAATTCCTCTCAGCATTGAAAAGGATTATGTAATATTTGTGGCACTTGTAAGCAAAAGTGAACCGCAAAGAATTGCCTTGTCGCTGCCATCTACAAAATTTAACCTTTTGCAAGGTGCAAATTCAATAAATAATAATTTTTTTATTTCCGATAACATTCTTAACATAAGAAGTTTTGAAAATTTGCCATTTAAACTTGAAATCTACTCTTTAACCGGTGAATTAATTGAGTTATATGAAATTACTTCACGTGATACTGCAATTGACCTAAACCATTTTTCAAAGGGAATTTATATCGTAAAAAGCAATTCCAATGAAAATATATCTATCACTAAATTTTTCATCGGCCACTCCGGATACTGACAAAACTGGTAGTTAATAAATAAACTGCAACAACTTAAAAATTCTATTCCATTCCGTTATCTTTGAATTGTGTTACCCAATCTCATCATACCCCTCTGGATCCTCGTTTTCCTGTTATGTATTTATAAATGGAAATTCTTTAACGCAAGCGGAATAACCAAACAAGTTCTGATAGCAGCATTTCTTTTCAGAATAATACTTGGCTCTATTAATTATTATATCTGGCAAAATGTAATCGGACATGGAGATAGCTTAAGATATTTTAACGACAGTAAGGACATCTACAATCTGCTACCGGAACATCCTAAAGACTTTCTGCGTTTGGTTTTTGGGTACTATAAAACTGCTTTGCCGGAAGACCTGCATCAATATGTAAGTGAAACAACAATTGCTCAATCGGTTCCCGAATATCATATGGTGCGTATTAATGCCATTTTAAATATTTTCAGTTTCGGAAATCCCTATGGCAATATTATCATCTTATCCTTTATTTATTTTATGGGATTAGTAGCGCTGCTGAAAACCTTTTTAAAATCTAATCTTGTTGAATCCTATACCGGAATACAGAAATATATCATACTCTTTTTACCCTCCATTGTATTTTGGAGCAGCGGATTGCTCAAAGAGGGTCCCACATTGTTGCTACTTTGTATAATCATAATTCAATGTTTGTACCTTGAAAAACAATTTGATTATAAACGGATATTGTGGTTGTGTTTATCACTTTTCTTTTTATTGCTGATCAGAGATTATTTACTTGCGCTTATAATACCAAATCTATTTATTTGGTATTTTGCCAAAAGGACTCCTCAAACTGCATATCGGGTTTTTATTGTTTGCACTGCATCTGCACTTACCATTTTATTTGCTGCAGCCTGGTTTCAACCGCAACTCAATATTGTATTATGGTTGAAAAGTGAACAACATTATTTTTTGGAGGCTCCCGATGATCCTGATTATCAATTCAAGGCACTAAATGGTGATGTTTTGGATATGATAACTAAAATTCCTTATGCGATAAACAATGTGCTCTTCAGACCAAATATTTTTCACAGCAACGACAGTTTTCGTATATATCAATCAATAGAATTAATTTTTACCTGGTTATTTCTTATATATGCCATTCAAAAAAGAAAACATCTGTTTAAACTTAGTCCTACCCTATTATTTATATTATATTTCTCCATTGAATTGCTTTTAGCATATAGTTTGATAACATTTGATGCTGATACCCTCTCAAGATACAGAAGCATACCTTTATTTTTGATCATAATAGTTGCAATTATTGCACTTGAGGGTCAGAGGCACCCAAAGGAACCCAATAATTCAGCTAAAATAGAGTAATACCCTTATTTAGGTATTTTACCTCAAATGCAAGCCTATCAAGTAAAATAACGATTTTAGCCTTTATTTTTGCGATTGTTTAGAATAAATCTAAATAATGAAATCGGCAATACTCATACCTTTTATACTGTTTTTTACAGCCTTTCCACTTTTTTCACAGGAAGAAAAGAAAATTAACATTTTCGATAACCTCGACTTGCACTGTTATGGCGAACTCACCTATAATGTGTTCGATTGGGAAACTTATCCGGATTTACGAAACAATTTTGATCTCAACAGAGTGACATTCGCCCCTGAATACAAATTCAATAAAAAATTAAAATTGGAAATGGAAATTGAATTTGAACATGGCGGAACCGGTGCCTCCATGGAGTTCGACAAATTTGAAGAATTCGGAGAGTTTGAAATCGAGATTGAAAAAGGCGGAGAGGTATCGATTGAAGAGTTAGAACTATCGTTTCAACCTAAAAAATGGTTGGAAATTAAAGCAGGCAGAATACATGTACCTTTTGGATATTTAGCTACCACTGATGAACCTCTGGATTACATGACCAGTACAAATAATAATGTAGAGGAAACTTTAATTCCAACTACCTGGTTCGAATTTGGTTTGGCGGTGAAAACTACTTATCAAAAATTTTCAGCAGAATTAGCATTAATAAACGCGCTCGATAATTCCGCATTCAGCAGTGCAAACTGGATCAAACGTGGAAATCAAATGCGATTTGAAACAGTGAATGCAGATGCATTCGCAATATCAGCAAGAATTGATTATTCCATTTTTGAAGAATCGACGATTGGTGTAAGCACCTATATAGGAAACAGCACCCCTAACAGACCAAAACCAGATATCACGCAAGATGCATTTGTGAATTTATTTGAAACACATGTTCATTTATTGCCGGGAAATTTCACCCTAAATGCAAATATTTTATATGGTACATTACAAAATGCCGATATTGTTTCTTCAGCAAACAGAAATCTTTCAAATAACCTCAATGTAAAAAGAACTCCTGTTGCAAGTGCAGCATTTGGATATTTTGCAGAGGTAGGTTTTGATTTACTTTCCTTATTAACTGAGTCAGTTTCCAAACTTGATGTTTTTGGCGGGTATTATTATTACGATTCTATGTATAAAACCACCGGCGATGTTTTTAACAATCCCCGTTGGGAAAGAACAGAAATAAGAACAGGAATAAATTATGTGTGGAACGAACATCTTGCTTTAAAGTCAGATATTACTTTGCGCACCATCGGTATTCCTGAAGACAATAAAGAAACAACATTCACTACAGCAATAGCATTTCAGTTTTAATAAATTTATAAAATCAAAACAATGAAACAAATAATAAAAAAAACAGGAATAGTATTAATTCTATCCATTTTCTTATTAAATTCTTGTATGGAAGATGAAGCAACAGATATTGCGACCTATAACTTTCAACCGATATTAACACATATTGCAAAAAATATTATTACTGAAACATACATTGATTTACATGCCAAAACAAGTGAACTTATCACTGCAATTGAAACACTACAATCAACTCCTACGGAAGCAAATTTAGAAGCTGCGAGACAAGCGTGGCGCGACTCCCGTAAACCATGGGAACAATCGGAAGGATTTTTATTTGGCCCGGTTGCAACCAATGGAATTGACCCTTCGTTAGATAGCTGGCCGGTAAATGTAGTTGATCTTGATGCAGTATTAAGCAGCCCTTCCGTATTGACAGAAGCATATGTTGATGGACTTGAAGGAACACTCAGAGGATTTCATACTTTAGAATATTTATTGTGGGGAACAGACGGAGCAAAAACAATTGGTGCATTTACTGCGAGAGAATTTGAATATTTAATTGCAACTGCCCAATGTTTGGAAAATGACGCATTTGAACTTAAAAATAGTTGGGAAGAAGCTGGTGAAAATTTTCAAATCAATATAGCAGATGCAGGTGAAGCAAACAGCATTTATGTGAGTCAGAAATCTGCATTACAGGAAATTGTGAATGGTATGATCGCAATTGCAGATGAAGTTGGAAATGGAAAAATAAATGATCCTTTCACACAATTGGATATTACTTTGGAAGAAAGCAGATTCAGTGCAAACAGTAAAGAGGATTTTATGGATAATATTCGCAGTATACAAAATGTATATTTAGGAAATTATGTATTAAACGGCGAAGGAATTACCGTTTATATTGCTTCCATTGATCCAGATCTGGATACGCAAATTAAAGCAGAAATTCAATCTGCTATTGATTTAATTGAAGCAATTCCCGGAACATTTACTACTGCAATTTTTGATTCTCCAACAGCCGTTGCAAATGCACAGGAAGCTGTTCGTAATTTACAGGAAGAATTAGAAAGTAAAGTAAAACCAATAATTGATGCGCTTTAATTTTATCAAATTAAAATTAAGTTGCGGAAATATGACCAGAGTTTTGCTGGTACTGTTTTCTTGTTTATTATTTATTAACGGATGTTCCGTTGATCCGGAAATAACGAACACGGAATGGTATGATCCGGAAGAATATTATGCAGGTGGTGCTACAACTTTATTCGAAGCAACCTCAGCTGCATTTTCTACCCCGGCACCAAATTTAATTTTACCTGACCTAGAAAAACATTTTGAAGGAGATCTCACTTTTGAAGCTACTTTCGTTACAGCACCCGCAACTAATAATGCAGGTTTAGGTCCTATTTATAATAATGTGAGTTGTGTGAGTTGCCATATTTTAGATGGAAGAGGAGATAAACCTTCCGTATTCAGAATCAGCATTCCGGGAACTAATCCTTTTAATGGCCCCAATCCTGTTCCGGGAATGGGAGATCAATTGCAGGACAAAGCCATAATTGGAGAATTGGCTGAAGGATCAGTAGAGATTATTTACACAGAAGTATTTTATTCTTTACCGGATGGAACTCCCTTCAGTTTAAGAAAACCAGATTATACTATTATTAATACTTATATTCCAATTCCGGCAAAAACAATGTTATCAGTGCGAGCTGCTCCTCCTGTTTTTGGGTTGGGATTGTTGGAAGCTATTCCCGAAAGTTCGATCTTAAGTCTTGTTGATGAATTTGATCATGATGGAGATGGAATTTCAGGAAAAGCAAATTATGTATACGACCACAATTCAGGAACACACGTTTTGGGTAGATTCGGATGGAAAGCAAATCAACCTAATCTACACCAACAAACATCAGCAGCCTTTAATGGTGATATGGGAATAACGAGCCCGATGTTCAGCTCCGAATCCAGTGAAGGGCAGATCCAAAACGACGGTCTTCCGGATGATCCTGAAATTGATTTTAATTTTATTGAGGTAACCTCGTTTTATACAAAAACCCTCGCTGTCCCGGCGCCAAGAAATCTGGATGATAAAACTGTAAAACTCGGCAAACAACTGTTTTTTGAGATCGGATGTGAAAATTGTCACACCCAAAAATGGCAAACCGGCAACATCACGGAAATACAGGCAATTTCTAACCAAACTATTTTTCCCTATACTGATATGCTGCTTCATGACATGGGTGAGCAATTAGCCGATAATCGCCCAGATTATCTTGCTTCTGGCTCTGAGTGGAAAACCAGGCCATTATGGGGAATCGGACTTACTCAGCTCGCAAACGGTCATACCTACTTTTTGCATGATGCGAGGGCCAGAAACCTGTTTGAAGCTATTATGTGGCATGGCGGAGAGGCAGAAGAGTGTAAAAATAACTTCGCAAATTTATCCGCAACAGAAAGAGCGGCTTTGGTTTCATTTCTGGAAGCACTTTAAAAGGATTTTTGTTCCTGTTGGAAATAAATTTTGAAATTATATATTATAATAATTTATATATGTAAAATTTTGAACTCAATTTAAGTTTTCAACCACCTTTCTATAAAAAAATACAAATATTTTAGGGAGTCTATCGTTTTTCCACAAATTGACCCTGTTTTTGCAACTTCTTTAACAAGAGTTCAACTTATTTTTACAAAAAACATTAAAAAATGAACTCCAACCGAACTTCTGCAATGGATCAGGTGCTCAACCGCAAGGTAATTGAGGTAAAACTGCCTTCCAACCGTATTTCCGAATATTATGGCTCCAATGTTTTCAGTGAGGAGATCATGCGCAAACATTTGAGTGAAGAAGCATACTTCAGCGTAAAAACCTCTATTCTACAGGGCCAAAAGATCGATCGCAAAATTGCAGATCAGGTAGCGGCAAGTATGAAATCCTGGGCAATGGGTAAGGGAGCAACTCATTATACACATTGGTTTCAGCCTTTAACAGGTGCAACTGCAGAAAAGCACGACAGTTTTTTCACTCCTTCAGGTCCTGCAGTTGGAATGGAAACTTTTAGCGGTGGAGCATTGGTTCAACAGGAACCCGATGCCTCCAGTTTTCCGAGCGGAGGAATAAGAAGTACATTCGAAGCAAGAGGTTATACCGCATGGGATCCCTCCTCTCCTGCTTTTATAATGGAATTAGGAAGTGGCAAAACGTTATGCATCCCTACCATTTTTGTTTCTTATACCGGGGAAGCTTTGGATTATAAAGCACCTCTGTTAAAATCTTTACATCTGTTAGATCAGGCTGCAGTTCCTGTTTGTCAGTATTTTGATAAAAACGTTAACAAGGTTTCTGCAACACTCGGATGGGAACAGGAATATTTTGTGGTGGATGAAGCCTTATTTATTAACAGGCCTGACCTTAGTATTTGCGGAAGAACTCTGGTTGGACATTATCCAGCGAAAGGTCAGCAATTAGAGGATCATTATTTCGGAACAATTCCTGAACGCGTTTTCAATTTTATGATAGATTTTGAAATGGAAAGTCATAAACTTGGAATTCCATTGAGAACCCGTCATAATGAAGTTGCACCCGGACAATTTGAATGTGCGCCAATGTTTGAAGAAGCCAGCATAGCCGTTGACCATAACTGTTTGTTGATGGATGTTATGGAAAAAGTTGCAAAACACCACAAACTGCGTGTTTTATTTCACGAAAAACCTTTCGCAGGTGTAAACGGATCCGGAAAACACAATAACTGGAGCATGGGAACCGATACAGGAAAAAATTTATTGAGTCCGGGTAAAACGCCAAGAACCAATTTACAGTTTCTTACTTTTTTTATTAATACGATTAAAGCAGTGCACGATCAGGCAGATCTTTTAAGAGCGAGTATAGCAAGTGCAAATAATGATCACCGATTGGGTGCAAATGAAGCGCCGCCAGCAATTATTTCTGCATTTATCGGAACAGCACTTAGGTCAGTATTGGATGAAATAGAAAACAGGGTGGATCCAAATTCATTTGACGATTCCGATAAAACAGAATTGCGTTTGGATATACACAATAAAATTCCCGATCTGATGTTGGATAATACCGACAGGAACAGAACAAGTCCTTTCGCCTTCACAGGAAATAAATTCGAATTCCGTGCCGTTGGATCCAGTGCAAATTGCAGCAAGGCAATGACAACCCTAAATACAATAGTTGCGGCCCAACTTATTGCTTTCCGCGAAGAAATTGACGCATTAATTAAAGGTGGTGAAAATAAGGATGGCGCCATTTTACGCGTATTGAGAAGATATATTTCCGAAAGTAAAAATATTTTATTTGAAGGTGATAATTACAGCGAGGAATGGGCAAAAGAAGCAACTGAAAATCGCGGATTAAAAAATGTAAAAACCACACCGGAGGCAATCGATTTTTATGGTACTGAAAATGCAAAAAATATTTTTGTTAAAAATAAAATATTAACAGAAAGAGAACTGCACGCACGTCAGGAAATTGAATTTGAGGAATACGCAAAAAAAATCCAGATCGAAGCGCGTATTTATGGTGAATTAGTATACAATTATGTTTTACCTGCAGCAGTAGATTATCAAAATAATTTATTGGATAATGTAATGAAATTAAAAGCGGTTGGATTAAACGAAGATCACTACAAGGAACAAATTGATCTTGCAACTACTATTACCCTGCATTTAAATCATTTACGTGCTGCATTGGAACGTATGGTAGAAGAAAGAAAACGCGCAAACAGAATCCACGATGCCCGCGAAAAAGCATACGCGTATTGCAACAATGTAAAAACGTTATTCGACGAAATACGTGAACATGCAGATATGCTCGAACGTTATTTACCGGATAATAAATGGCCTCTTGCGAAATATAGGGAGTTGTTGTTTGTGAAGTGAAGGGGTATCAGGTATCTGGATGGCATAATAGTGATAAGAGAAAAAGGATAATAAAACGAAAGCCTCATAGGAATTGTAGGGCTTTCGTTTTTTTGGGGTGGAGTTATATAAATATATATTGTATTTAATAGGAAGTTCACAATTTTGCAAGCTCCTTTTTTAAATCAGCAATGGAATATTGTTTATAATCGGGTTTAATAATCATGTCGGGTGAAATTGTAACTTTTTGAATACTGAGGTAGGAAGTTTTATCTTCGTATTTTAATGCAACTACATAACACTTTCTTTCTTTCCCTACATTTGCAAATCCATGGGTATCATTAGTATTATTGTTTGCGGCCATCATACTTTTGAATTCAGTAAATACTAAACTAATATTGACATTTGCAGCGGGTTTTTGCTCTACAATAATATTAGTTCGTTGTTTTTCCGGTAGTTCCAAAAAACGGTCACAATTCATCCAACCTAAATTTGTAGTTTTAGTGATATAATAATTCCATTCGTCGGCAGAAATATCTCCTCTGCCAACCTTTGATTCAAAATTTTTGTTTTTTCGTTCTTCCATTAATTTGCATAACTGGAAATAGCTGCGCACACCATAAATTGCGCAAATGCTATCTTTATATTTATTAAAAGCAATATAATCAACTCTTCCAACATCTATACGTGTCGAATTTACCGTTGCATTTATACCTATGAAATTTTTAATCTGACAGAAAAATAAAGGACATCGTTCAATATATTTACTGCGATAAAAATTATATCTATTTAATAATTCTTCTATTTTGTAATTTGCTAAAGGAGCCAGTATCGTTGGCGAAAGCACCCAATTAATATTTCCCGATTCTGTTTTAATTCCACTAAATAGTTGCATCTTTTCTTTTAATTCCGCAGTTGGAAACATCACAGTTAATGGTTTATCTTCTTTAACAGTAAGTATCCTGTTGCATAATTGCGCATTTAAAAATATCATGCCATCTGATTCCAATTGCACGGAACCCGACATTGTTGAAAGATTATTTAAATACATAGAAACCGGATCATAAGCTTCCAATAAAACAATGTCAACATTTTGCCCAACACAACTTTTCGGTATATAAAATGCATCTGCATCAATACTAATAATAGTTCCGGCCTCTCCTATCAATATGGTATCACGTGTTGGATCAATTTTAAATTTTTGTGTTGGTGTTCGCAACTGATCAAATAATTCGGAAATATTTTCCTTCGATTTAATTTCAATATAGCTAATATATACGTCTACACATCGCTCCGAATAATGGAGACCTTTTTTGGTATAACCTTCTTTTAATTCACCAAACCAATGCATGGTGATTTTATCTTTTAATGCAGCCGGAATATCTGAACTCATAGCTGCAAATACAACATCACATCGTTTTTTCGATAAGGTTTTATTGTAATTAACTGAAGCCGAAGTATCAGCAAATCCATAAATTTCAATGGCTGATATCTGAATATCATCCTTATTCAAAAAATTTACCATTTCCGAAATGATAATATCATCTCTTTCGTCTAAAACGGATTCATCGTTTTCAAAATAAATGGTCCTGTTAAATTGTTGGGCTGTCGCAGAAACGTATACAAAAGTAAGAGCAAGTAGTAAATGGATTTTCATGCTCGAATTTCGACAATAACGAATACACAAGAAAATTTATTGTATCGATTCTCTGGTTAGCAGGTTCATTGCTCGTTTTTGTAACCCACAAAATGGACAAAAAAGGGTAGCCACGAATGCATTTAGACTTTAATATGGTGTAAAAATAAGAATTACCCTTGGCTGTTTATTCGTGCATTCGTGGCTACCCTTT
>CAZXBG010000105.1:0-14869 GCA_964638865.1 uncultured Chitinophagales bacterium
CAGATAAAATTAATTTATTAAGAGAATTATAGTTCTTCCGTGTGAAGACACTGCTGGGGCTGTGCTATGGTGTGGCGCTGCCGCGGCATAAAAAAACCGCAAATAAACTGCGGTTCTTGCTTGATTTAATATTGAAAATTAAAATTTATAAGGTAGCTTTTTCCGACTTAGCAGAAGTATTACATTTTGATGGTGGACATTCTTTTGTTTCAGGACAAATATTGTCTGACTTTGCATTTGCGGTTGTACTCATTTGTGCTTTATTGCTATAAGGACATTTTGCAGCTTGTTCAGGTGTGCAATCAGATGGGTCGCAATGCGCTGGATTTTCATTGCTAATCTGTTCCATTTTCACGGAATTATTGTGTTCTGTGCCTGCTGTAGTGGCCGTCATAGCCCAAATTGCAATTCCTGCTAAAAAAACAAGGGTTAGCGTAGCTAAAATTGATTTAAGATTCATAGTTAAAGATTTAGAGTTTAAAGTTATCAATAATTCAGAACAATTGATAATAATAACGCAATTTAACACAAATTATTTTTTAGAAACAGATAGGTTATTGGTTCAAGTATCAAGAAGATCAATTTGAATAGTAAAATTTCCCAAAAATTGATTTAAGGTGCTGAAATTATAACTTTTGATCTGATTTGTCGAATTTTGCGAACACAGAAAAATGAAATAATGAAAAAATTACTTGTATTCATCATTGTCCTTGTATCGCTGCAACTCTATGCTCAACAGCCTCAACAACTCCTTACAACCGGAAAGGGTGAAGCAGAGGAATTGATTGGAGATAGTTTCACTTGGCAAACCGAACAATTTGCCGATCTTGGCATATTGCGATACACCATACCCGGTTGGGAAAAATTAACCGTTAAACAAAAATCACTTGTATATTACCTCACGCAAGCCGGATACTGTGGAAGAGACATCATTTATGATCAAAACTATAGCCATAACCTGGAGATCAGAAAGGCGCTTGAAAATATTGTCACCAAATACGCAGGAAATAATGGATCTACTGAGTGGAATGCATTTCTGGTTTATACTAAACGCGTTTGGTTCAGTAATGGAATTCACCATCATTATTCCACTGATAAAATAATGCCTGGTTTTTCAAAGGAATATTTTAAATCACTTTTATTGGCAACGGATACAAAACTCTCTGAAAATGTAGTGAAAATTATGTTTGACCCGGAAATTGACAATAAAAAAGTAAATCTTGATCCAAAATCGGATCTCTTGCTTACCTCAGCTACTAATTTTTATGGGGTTGATGTTTCCCAAAAAGAAGCGGAAGCATTTTATTCCACAAAAATTGATAAGAATGACGAAAAAGCAATTTCTTATGGATTAAACTCACAATTGGTAAAAACTCCAAATGGAATTGAGGAAAGATTATGGATCGCGGAGGGAATGTACGGATCTGCCATTAAACAAATCATTTTTTGGTTGGAAAAGGCTGTCACCGTTGCAGAAAACGCTCAACAGGCAAAAGGCCTGAATTTGCTTATTTCCTATTATAAAACCGGAGATCTTAAAACGTGGGACGAATATAATATTGAGTGGGTTAAAGAAACCGAAGGCGATATTGATTATATTAATTCCTTCATTGAAGTGTATAACGACCCTTTGGGATATAGAGGTTCGTTCGAATCTATTGTTGAATTAAAAGATTTTGAGGCCTCGGAAAGAATGTCCACCTTATCTCAGCATGCTCAGTGGTTTGAAGATAATTCTCCAATATTAAAAATTCATAAAAAAGATACAGTGGTTGGTGTGTCTTATAAAGTTGTAAATGTTGCCGGTGAAGCAGGTGATGCCTCTCCTGCTACTCCAATTGGAGTTAATTTGCCAAATGCGAACTGGATTAGAGCAGAATTTGGATCAAAATCCGTAAGTCTTGGAAATATTGGATATGCATATGAACAAGCTGGCAGTTCCGGATTACTCGATGAATTTTGTTATAGTGCTGAAGAAAAAGAAAGAGCTATTAAATTCGGATCTGTTGCCGGTAAAATGCACACTGCAATGCATGAAGTAATTGGGCATGCAAGTGGAATTATAAATAAAGGAGTTGGAACTCCAAAAGAGACATTAAAAAATTATGCTAACGTACTAGAAGAAGCACGTGCCGATCTCGTTGGATTATATTATATCATGGATCCAAAATTAGTCGAGTGGGGATTGATACCGGATGTTGCTGTAGGAATGACGCAGTACGACAGTTATATCCGCAATGGGTTGATGGTGCAATTGCGCAGAATTGAACCCGGTAAAACTGTGGAAGAATCGCATATGCGCAATCGCCAATTAATAGCGGCTTGGGCTTATACTAAAGGAAAATCAAGTTATGTTATCGAAAGAAAATTTGAGAATGGAAAAACGTATTTTGTGGTGAATGATTACGATGCTTTAAGAAAAATTTTTGGGGATTTATTGCGTGAAATACAACGCATTAAATCTGAAGGTGATTTTAAAGCTGGAATGGATCTCGTTGAAACTTACGGAGTTCAGGTAGATGAGGATATTCATAAAGAGGTTTTATCAAGATCAGAAAAACTGAACATCCCACCCTATTTTGGATTCATTAATCCGGAATTGACACCAGTTATGGATGACAAGGGAAATGTGATAGATGTAACAGTTTCTTATCCTGAAGATTTTACAGAACAAATGTTGTATTACGGATCTAAATATTCCTTTTTACAACCCGGAAGCGGAAAGTGATGGAAAATTGGAGAAACATTTGAACTGATGGGTCGTATTTTGTGAGACGTGAGTCCGGAGTTAACATTATAGCTGATAAAAATCTCTACTCACCCAACAATCATGCATCAGGAATCATTGATCAGGAGTAAAAAAAATCGGTTGTCGAGTATCTACCCATAACTCATTACTCCTAACTCCTGGCAGAACTTTACTGAAATCTTACTCACCACTCCCCACTCACCACTCCCCTCTCCCCATTCCCCAATAGTCAGGAGTAAAACATTCGGATTAGAAGAAGCATTCCGATACCTGATTCCACTTCCCTACCCCTCAATCTCACCCAAAAAAGTGACTTTAATCATTTCAGCAATTATGATTAAAGCAGAAATTTACCTCATAAATTTAAAAATTATGATCTTTAAACGCAAAGCATCCGATTTTATGACAGGCGCAGTAATAGTTGCCAATGTTAATAATTCCTATGATCAGGTAATGGAATTTTTCACTACCTATAAAATTCAACATTTACCGGTAACTGATGACGACAGATTAATTGGAATTATCAGTGTTAACGATATGCTGAATTTTATATCCGACATTATAAAAGAAGATATAAGCATCTCTCATTTTAATCTGAATAAAAAATTCAAAGTAAGTGAAATAATGACAGCCGACCCAATAACTGTTGAGCCGGATTCGTCACAAAAAGAAGTTCTGGAAATATTGGCACAAGGAAAATTTCAGGCAGTGCCTGTTGTGAGTGAAGGTATCATTCGGGGAATTATTACCAATAAGGATATTACCAGAATTTACAATTATGATGCAACGCATATTCTTCCCTGAGAAGATTGGTAAAATAATAACAATAAATTAAATGGTATTTTATTTATTGTATTATTTTATTGCTGTGTTTATTATCGGCACCCAACATTGGCCAACCTGTAATTGTTAAGTCATAGGTATTTATAGCATATAAATTACCGGCTGTTGTTGTTACATATATCCATCCGTTCATTGCAATAGGTTGTGAACGGATGGGTTCTTTTATAGCATATATTTTTTCAGCAGCACCTGTTAATTGGTTCATTAAAATAATTTCACCCTGTAATGTTCCGGTGATAATATATTTACCTGCTACTATAGGTGCAGTTGCAAGATAACCTCCTTCCTGTTTTAAATTTCCGGGAATGGCATATTTCCATTTTTCTTTTCCGGTAACATTATCCATACAAAAAAGAGTATCACCCATCATATTAAATTGAGCATCTGCAACTGCAGTTATGCGACTTCCATAAAAATTTTGCAGCGAACTCACATTGCTTTGTCCGATATTTTCATTAGCAGCCATCCAGTTTGAAGATGTCGGCGCTCCGCCCGCGAAACCATTTACCGCATCACTGGAATTACTTTCCATTTTTAAATTTGAACTACTCTGCACATTTTTATCGAGATATGCAGCATGTTTCTTTTCTGTGCTAAAATCGATTAAATTTAATTCGTAATTATAACCTGTAACCTGCTCTGAAACGGTTTCTCCGGCCTTATCGCCCCTCTGACTATAATACGCTCTGCCATTATGTAATACAGGTGCAGATGTTGCGCGGCATTTTTTTGCAGCAGTAAATTCACCACTTACTGCATCCAGAATATAATATACCCCTGAAAAGGTTACAACATGTAATTTACCTTCATCTTCTATCGGTGCTGATAAAATATCACCATCAATTCTTTTTTGCCATAATATTTTTCCGGTCTTTAATTCCATGGCAATTATTGCATGCGAATATCCTCCTGCATTACAAACAGTTGAATTTGTATTATTCGATAAACCATTGTGTTGTTCGTTAAATTCGCCGTCGCCATTAAAGGTGTAATTGGTATTGCATGGATAAGAAGAATATACAATTCCATTTGCAATTGTTGGTGTCGACATTAATGGATCGCCTAACCACCACGACCAAAGATGTTTTCCGGTAATTACATCGCATGCAAAAATGGTGCACGACTCTGTATTAAATACAATTACACCATCTTCAATTACACATGACGAAGGCCCGTCATCATCCAAATTTATTCCCCAATCTAATATTCCGGTCTCTGCATGAAAACTTAAAAATTGTTTACTGCCAAAACCTCCGCTTACATAAATTTTGTTGTCGCTCCAGGTTGGTGTTGGTACATTATTATTAGCCGGTAATTTAATTTTATATCCAAATTCTGTTTGAGTAAAATAATCTGTAAACGGAAAATCTGTAACATGTCCCTGACGAAAACTGCTACTCAATTTATTCGCAGGATCTGCATTAATTGCCATTACTTCGGCAAGAACATCTGTTGAATCACTTTTCGTTTCTTCAAGTGCAATTTTCGATGGTGGATTAAAAGAAGTTTGAAAAGATAAAAGGACAACAAGTGTGGAAAATGCGAATAGTTTCATAAGTGATCAAATTTATGGCGTTAACTATAGGTTTTGATGAACAAATAACGATTATTCCATAATCTTCGTATTAATAAAATCTTTCCTATTTTATCCTATACGCGCAAGTTCTTTGAGCGGTTAGGGAAATATCGAAAAAATTTTAAAAAAATTGCAAAAAAATTAGGATAAAACATATAAAGCTGTATATTTGACCTGTTTTTAAGGGATAAACAAGCAGCAAGCGTCCCGAAAGGGACAATTGCTGTTTTTATTTTTACTTCAACCTCTACCCTTTCCTTTCCAAATTTCTTATTTTTAGGTATTATTTTGATTTAAAATTAGCATCAATTACTAATGCGTAAAAGGTATTTTGTTAGCCAAATGCGATTCCAAAAGAAAGTTATTCCTCGATTCACTTTAACTACAATTTATTATCTTTAACACTTATTATAATCCACTCAATTATGCAGAAATTTTTTACGCTATTACTGATCTCTCTGTTTTTAACACACGCAGGAAACACACAAGTTACAAGGTGCGCAACTGTTGAACATGAGGCTGTTTTAAAAGCCAAATATCCTGATTACGAGAAAAGAAAACAAGAGATTGAAGAATACACGCATCGCTACATCCAAAAAAATAAGTCTCAAAATAAAATGGAAGGCACTGTCACTATTAAAATACCGATTGTATTTCATATAGTATATAAAACTGCTGCTCAAAATATTTCTGACGCACGAATAATGGAACAGATCGACATTCTAAATGCCGATTTTAGGAGATTAAATGCGGACACAAGTGACACTCCTGTTGAATTTCAGGATGTTGCAGCCGATTGTAATATAGAATTTTGTCTTGCAATCATAGATCCGGACGGAAATCCTACTTCCGGAATTTTGAGAGTGGAAACAGATGTTACAACATTTGATTTTGATGATGGTATCAAGTTTACAGCGGAAGGTGGCTCAGATGCATGGCCCGCCGATGAATATCTTAATTTTTGGAGCGGAAATATTGGTGCTTTTTTATTGGGATATGCGCAATTTCCCGGTGGACCGGATGCAACTGACGGAGTGGTAATTCATTACCAGCATGTTGGACTAGAACCTGCAGGTTACCCTTATCATTTGGGGCGTACAGCTACGCACGAAGTGGGTCACTGGTTAAATCTTTATCATATATGGGGCGATGACGGCGGTTGTGCCGGATCTGATCTTTGTGGAGACACACCCAATCAAAAAGTGGAAACTTACGGCTGTCCGGGTTTTCCAAAAACAGATATTTGTTCAGCGGATGCCCCCGGAATTATGTTCCAAAATTATATGGATTATACTGATGATGCATGTATGAATATTTTCACACAGGGACAGAAAGATCGTATACAATCGCTTTTTGAACCCGGTGGAGAAAGATTTAATTTGACAAATTCTGAAGGTTGTGGATTACAACCATATGACGCTCAGGCAATTACTGCTCTTCCCGGAGGAACCATTTGTGATTTGACCGTAAACCCTGTTGTTACTATTAAAAATCATGGAACAGTTTTGCTTACTTCCATTGACATACTTTATAATATTGACGGAGGCGCCACCTCCACTTATAATTGGACAGGATCGCTCATAACAGGCGCTACGGAAGCTGTTTCTTTACCTGCTATCACCACTACGGAAGGCGAGCACACACTCGAAGCCACACTTGAAAATCCCAACGGATTTGACGATGCCGATGCCGGCGACAACACCACGGAAACTGACTTCGTAGTTAGTCTCACTGCGTTACCTCTACCCTTATCCCAAGGATTCGAGTCAAGCGGATTTCCTTACGATGGATATACACTCAGCAATCCTGATGATTATTATTCTTGGGAAAGAACAAATGATGCAGCAGCATTGGGAAGTTATTCCATTTATATGAACCATTATGATAATGATGCAAATGGACAAATTGATGAATTTGTAATTCCGGCATACGATCTTTCAGGAATGGCAACTATTAATTTCACATTTGATGTTGCCTATGCGTTATATACAACCGGAGGAATCTATTCAGATACACTGGAAGTATTGGCAAGTGACGACTGTGGAGCAAGTTGGGAATCCGTTTACAAAAAAGCTAATCCCGATCTGCAAACTGCACCATTCACAGCGAGCTCTTTTGTTCCGGAAGATGATGAGTGGAGAAATGAAGTAATTGATCTTACAGGTTATTTAGGGTCTTCGCAACTTTTTGTAAAATTCCGCACCATAAGCGATTACGAAAATAATTTATACGTTGATAATATCAATTTAAATGATGGTCAGCAAATTGGTGTTATAAATGCCTCTAATGATTTTAAATTGTCATTATTTCCAAATCCGGCTAACGATCTGTTAAATATTAAATACAATATTTCGCAAAGTGGAAACGGAACAATAATGATCTATGATGTGCTCGGAAAACTGATATATAACGAAATAATTTCAACAATTTCCGGGATTAATATTATAACAATTCCTGTTAAAGAATTAAGTGCAGGATATTACAGAATTAAATTGGAAATTGGTGGAATGAGTGCTTCTACCCCTTTTGTGAAGGAGTAATAGAAGGAGTTTAACGTCTGCTTAATTTATAAGTTTTTGGGTTCAAAGTGGTTGGTGTTTTTCACCAACCACTTTTATTTCAAAGCGTTTCTAATACCACAACCTCTTTTTCTGCTCCTACCACTAAGGTAAAATCCTGTTTTAGTGCATAATGCATATGATATTCTGCAACAGTTCCGCCTTTCATTAATATTCCATCAATATCACCGCGTTCTTTTAATAAAAATGGTTTAACATACATATCATCTTTAAATTCCAGTTTGCGTTTACCATAAATTTTATACATCACCTCTTTTGAGCTCCAATAAATCAGCAATTTTTTCATCTGCTCTTTATCTCCAATATGGTTTAATTCAACGGAGGATAAAAATTTATGTTTGATGATATCGATCTTTCGGTTTGGTTCCTCTACATCAATTCCAACCCTGAAATCTTTTGAAATAATGGCTGCAGCATAAGTAAAACTATGAGAAAGGCTCACATGCAGATCAAAATTGGAAACAAAGGGTTTGCCGTGTTCATCAAATAACAATTCCACAAAAGCTTCGGTATTCATCAGGTATTTTAGCAGGTACCTACTAGCTAACCAGGTAAGTTGCCGTTTTGGATGACTTATGGAAGCAAGGTAGTTCGTCTCCCAATCGCTCAAAATGAGTTTGGAACGATAGAATTCAGGCTCCTCCTCTATTTTCCACACTGCATACTCCGCATAATCGAGCAAACTCTCCTTTAAAACCAGCGCCATAATGAGTGTAATTTCAGCACGAAAATAGGATTAAATAGGATGTTGACGGGAAAAGAATTTGTTTATTTTGAAACTTCTCCATAATTTCACAGGGCACAAGCACACGCGTCATGTTTAAATTTTTTCAATTCATCAAATCCGAACAGGAATATATCCACATTGAGATACCTAAAGATCTCAAAGGGAAACTTGTGGAAATTACCCTACAGGAGAAAGCTCCGGACCCGGATACTCACCTCGATAAAACAGATGAAGAGACAATGGCGCAGAAGGAAGCAGAACTTAAAATGATGGATAAGGTAAGGAATCAGTTGAATGTGTGGGATATTTGAAGGGTGTTTAGTAGATGGTATTTAGTAGATTGTATTTAGTAAAAAGATTTGGTATTCGCAGACGTGTAATATATTTTCCTTTTTTATCCTTTAGGCGACTTTTTTTTTAGATTTTTTTTATTTTAAAAATAAATTATATATTTGCAGTCGAATGAGAAACGGTTTAACAAAACAAATTGCGTTTAACTATATCCGGTGAGGAATATTTTAGTATAAAAATATTTGCGCCCGGACTATTGTTCGGGTTTTTTATTTTAACGAAAAATAAATTTATGAAAAAATATGTGTTTACAAACAAAACCGAAAAAAATTATCCCTCCAAAACCAATGCATACCTGATGTAATACCCGGATAATATCCTGTGTAATTCAACCCGGCTATGCGTTAGACCGGGTTTTATATTTCCATAAGACTCGTATTAAGTATTAATAACCTCTGCAAGGGGGATAAAATTTTTATGGGATGAAAAGAATAATAGGATTGATTTTAAAGATCATTATTTATATGGTAAAAAATATGAATAATAATACGGGTATGTTGATAGACGTATTGGAAAACATGTATACATTAACTGTGAATATGAAAAGCAAAACTTTAGAAAAAATGATCAGAGTTTTAGTAATAATCATAAGCAGTAAAATAATGGAAATTGTGGTGGACAATAAAATAGTAACCGCGGTAGAAATTATCAAGATCATCAATAATAATATCACCTTAAACGATGTTTGGGTGATAATTGAATTATGGGTGATGTGGATATTGTATTCCATAAAAATGAATACCAATATTATTTTAATAAATGTTTATTCAATTATTATAATAAAGATAACTGCTTTGATTATGAAAGGTATTATCATGGTTAACGAAGCAGTTCGTGTAATGGCGATATCACTTTTTGATAACATTAGAAATATACCCGAAACGCAAAACAAAGGGATACGAAGTTGTATTCCTTTTGTTTAGATATCGGAATACCGGAGAACTGAACATCTTTTTTGTGAAGTTCTCCTTTTTATGTACTTAAAAAAAGGAAATTCAATCCTAAATTTGCACTATGTTTTCAGGCTCCGTAAATAAATTTCTTTCTAAAATATTCCGGCCTTTCCAACCCACCTACCAGCGTTTACTGGGCAAACATATCCATGTTTTGAATAAAGCTTACCCCTACCCTGTTAAGGTATTTCGCATTTCTTTCAAGTCGTTTGGAGTTTTGGCGGGATTTTTATTTGTTTTATACCTATTTATTTTGCTTGGTGCATTTGGATTAGTGCCTGATCGCAAAGAATTAAAGGAGATCAATAATTATACAGCTTCGGAGATTTATTCTCAGGACAGCCTTTTGCTTGGTAAATACTTTTTACAGAATCGCACCAACGCAGAGTTTGAAGATCTTCCCGACCATTTAATAAATGCATTGGTATCTACGGAAGACTCGAGGTTTTACGAGCATAATGGCGTTGATTTTGTAAGTTTCGTTCGCGTTCTCATCATGTCGATCATTTTGAATGATGATGCAGGAGGAGGAAGTACAATAACCCAACAATTATCGAAAAACCTATATTCCCGAAAAGATTACGGCCCTTTGACCATGCCTGTGAATAAATTCAGGGAGATGATTATAGCCGGCAGATTGGAAGATGTTTATTCTAAAGAAGAGATCCTTACGCTTTATTTTAATACAGTTCCTTTTGGAGAAGATTGTTATGGCATTGAAGCTGGAACACTGCGTTTTTTCAATACAGTCCCGGCAAACCTAACAATTGATCAAAGCGCTGTTTTAGTTGGATTATTAAAGGCAAATACAACATATAATCCGAGATTACATCCCGAAAAATCTTTAATACGCAGAAACACCGTTTTAAATCTGATGGTGATACATAAAAACCAGTATTTGCTGCAATCAGAAGCCGATTCCATTAAACAAATACCGATTACACTTAATTACAGAAGAGAAAATCAGAGTGAGGGATTAGCACCCTATTTCCGCGAATATTTAAAAACACAGTTGGAAGCATGGGCCGAAAAAAATCCCAAAGAGGATGGCACAGAATGGAATATTTATACCGACGGGCTTAAAATATACACCACTATTAATGGGAAACTGCAACAATATGCCGAAGATGCTATGACAGAACACATGGCATATTTGCAAAAACAATTTGATAAAAGCTGGGGTAAAACGGAACCCTGGAAAAACAGTAAAACCGATGTTGTAAATACCGCTAAAAAAAGAAGTGAAAGATATAAAGGATTAAAGGAACAGGAATATAGCGACAAGGGTATCACCAAAAGATTTGAAGAGCCTTTAGAAACTACAATTTTCACCTGGAATGGTGCAGAAGACACAATTCTTTCGCCACTCGATTCTCTTAAACACCATTTGCGTTATTTGCAGACAGGTTTTTTGGCCATGGAACCCAAAACCGGATATATTCTCGCCTGGGTTGGCGGAATTAACAATCAATTTTTTAAATATGACCACGTAAGGTCGAAAAGGCAGGTCGGTTCAACCTTTAAACCTATCGTTTACGCAGCAGCACTTGAAAATGGCACAGATCCTTGCGAATATATTCCAAATAAACAAACAACCTATGGCAATTGGACACCCGGAAATTCTGATGGTAAATATGGCGGATATTATTCTATGATGGGAGGATTGACCTATTCCGTGAACACTATTGCGGCTGACTTGATTATGAAGACCGGCGTTGAAAACGTTGTTGATCTGGCCAGAAAAATGGGCATAGAAAGTGAACTTCCTAAAGTGCCCTCTATTGCTTTAGGTACAGCGAGTTTATCGTTATTGGAAATGGTTACCGCATATGGATGTTTTGCAAACAGGGGTTTAAAGGTTGATCCACAATATATTGTAAGAATTGAAACTGCCAAAGGTGATACTTTATTTGTGAATGAAAGTGCTAAAAAGACTCGAGCAATGACTCAGGAAACAGCGGATATAATGATACAGATCATGAAGAATGTTGTAAACAAGGGCACTGCGAGTCGTTTGCGGGGAACCTATGGCCTCGGGATGGACATTGCAGGCAAAACAGGTACGACACAGGATAATACAGATGGTTGGTTTGTGGGATATAATTCGAGAATAGTTGCCGGAGCCTGGGTTGGTGCAGAAGATCCTGCTATACGTTGGAGATCCACTGCACTCGGTCAGGGAGCTGCTACTGCACTGCCAATATTCGGAAAATTCATGAACAAAAGCAGTCGCGATGCAGATACCCGAAAATATGTAACTGGTGGATTTACTGCACCAACAGATTCATTGATGTTTCAACTGGATTGTGGTCTCTGGATCCCGGATTCCTTGAATACGGATTCCATGGGATTTTTTCCAAGCATAGTCGGAAAAATTAAAAACTATTTAAATAAAAATAAAATTGATTCAATAGCACCTAATCAGGATACCATTATTCAAAAATTTCCAGGCGCAGAAGGTAATTAATTATGGCTATTTGGTTTAAAAAAGATCTCACCATTTCCCAGTTTTCTCATTGGGGTGATAATACAATGACCTCCCATATTGGTCTTGAATTTACAGAGTTGGGAGACAATTATTTAAGAGCAAAAATGCCCGTTGACCACCGCACAATTCAACCTTACGGATTATTACATGGAGGTGCATCAGTGGTGCTTGCAGAAACTTTAGGATCTGTGGCCTCTGCTTTGGTAATTGATCATGAAAATTTTATTTCACTTGGGATAGAAATAAATGCCAATCATGTAAGAAGTGCACGATCAGGTTATGTATATGGAACATGTAGTCCATTACATTTAGGATCTACCATGCATATTTGGGAAATAAAAATTACCGATGAAAACGAAAAACTGATCTGTGTAAGCAGATTAACTGTTGCAATAAAAAAAAGAGGAATTACAAAAAATTTAAACAATCCCGAATAAAAAAAGGGATAAAAAATAAACAGGCAAAATGTTAAACTCCTACCTTAAAGATTTTGAAAAAATTTATACCGAAAAAATTTACCCCGATCTTAAAAAAGCTGAACAGATCAGGAAAAAAATATTGCTTAATTATACCATCATCGGTACCGTTTTGTTTGGCGGAATGTTAGTGGAAGCAATTACCTGGATGTCGATAGCAATTTTTATCATTATTCTTTTTGTATTGGTTTATACGCGTTGGTATGGTATTCCGGTGAGTAAATATGAAAAGTCGTATATTCATGCAATTACCTCGAATATTATTGAATTTATTTATCCCGGATTGTTGGTTGATCATTCCAGTCATTTAAAATTGATCGAATTAAAAAATGCCCATATTATAACCGGAGAACCTGAATATTTTGCAGGAAAAAATCTCATACATGGAAATATTAACGGGCAAAATATCCGCATTTCAGAGATCACAGTCACATCAAAATATAAAAAAGAAAATGGCTTTGAACACACTTATGAATATTTTAATGGCATTGTGATAGTTGCAGATGCCAATCCGGAGATCAATGGCAATTTAATGATCTGTTCCAGCAACGAATTATTAAAATATTACCTGCCTATCATTAAGGATATAAAAATTGAAAATATTGAACAGGAAGAACTTACGGTTTTTAGTGATGATGATAATGCTGTAAAAAAATATGCAACGCCACAACTATTGAATGTGTTGCGGGAATATCATTTAAATACCGATAATAATGTAATGTATTCCGTAAATGAAACGGGTTTTTGCCTCGCCATTTTACACAACCGCAAATTCAATTATTTGGATCCTTCGGTATTTTCTACTGCGTATAATAAGAAGGTGGTGGAGATATATTATAGGGATCTTAGGTTTTTAATTGGCACTTTGGTGGCGGAGAAATGAATCAGATAATAAAAATATCATTACGTGATGTTAAAAAATAGATACTTAACCAATGAAAGATGCAATTGCTAATATTTCATAAATGGTTTATTTTACAAAGCATCACCCTTCCGTATTGTACATTGCACCTAAGCCAATTAATCACAAATCCGGTCCACGCTCACAATACCCCGGAGTGGAATCAGCCATATTGAGCAGGCTGTCGATGAAGAATTTTTCAAAGTCGCGCACGTCCAATTCGTTGCCACACCATTCGGTAACCAAATCGCCATCTATAGTCTGGGCGGTGCAAACTGTGCATTTTTCACAGGATGAAAGTCCATAAGCCAGTGTTATTAATATCGCAACATAGAGAGCAAGCCTTTTCATACTTTTGAATTTGAATACAAATATACGGTTTTGACAATAACGAAAATATTTGGGCTCCTATTGCGTCAACGCTTATGACTATATTTGTTCAACAATCTATACACTTTTAAACAAGAACTATGATCTTAACAACAACAAATAATATAGAAGGCAAAAACATAAAGGAATATTTAGGCATCGTAACCGGGGAAACCATAATTGGTGCAAACCTTTTCAGGGACATTTTTGCAAGTGTGCGCGATGTGGTTGGAGGCAGATCTGGTGCCTATGAAGAAGTTTTAAGAGAAGCAAAAGACATTGCACTGCGTGAAATGGGCGAAAAAGCCGAATCATTGAATGCAGATGCTGTAGTTGGGATAGATTTGGACTATGAAACGATCAGAAATGGTATGTTGATGGTTTCAGCCAGTGGCACAGCTGTTAAATTAGCCTAAACCGCACTCCTGCGGTTTTAAAACATTTAAAAAACGATTTTAACCGGCTTTTTATCATCATCTATGGCCACCATGGTAAAAGTGCCTTCCATAGCCTTTTCTCTGTGGTCGCTGTACATCTGTTCTATATATACTTCCACTTTTATAATTACACTTGTGGTGCCAATATGGCTAACCTTTCCAATTAATTCGGCAATTGTGCCTGCGGGGACCGGTTTGTTGAAATCTACCCTGTCGCTTGACACTGTTACCATTTTTTGCCTGCTGAACCGTGTTGCGGTAATAAATGCCACTTCATCCATCCACATTAAGGCAGTTCCACCAAAAAGAGTATCGTAATGGTTGGTTGTATTCGGAAATATCGCTTTAACAGTATGTGTTATGGAGTGATCTATCCTTTCTTTCATTTTATCCGTTGTCATACAAATTCGTTGGATGCAA
>CAZXBG010000106.1:0-3089 GCA_964638865.1 uncultured Chitinophagales bacterium
ACTCATCACTCTTTCACCTCAAAATACTCCTCCCAATCACAATTCTCTGCACTTCGCTGGTTCCTTCATAAATCTGCGTGATCTTGGCGTCGCGCATTAAACGTTCTACGTGATATTCTTTTACGTAACCGTAACCTCCGTGAATTTGTACTGCTTCTACAGTTGTGCGCATGGCAACTTCGCTTGCAAAAACTTTTGCCATACTGGAAGCGAGTTCATAATTTTCGTGAGCGTCTTTTAATTGTGCTGCTTTATAAATTAATAAACGTGCAGCTTCAATTTCGGTAGCCATATCGGCTAATTTAAATTGTATAGCCTGATGTTGTGCAATTTCTTTTCCGAAGGCTTTTCTTTCTTTTGCATATTGCAATGATAATTCATAAGCACCTGAGGCAATTCCTAAAGCCTGCGATGCAATTCCAATTCTTCCGCCGCCTAAAGTTTTCATTGCAAAAGAAAATCCGAAACCATCTTCCCCAATTCTGTTTTCTTTTGGAACAATTACGTCATTAAATAATAAAGTATGTGTATCACTTGCGCGAATTCCTAATTTATCTTCTTTAGCGCCGACAATAAAACCGTTCATGCCTTTTTCAACAATGAGGCAATTAATTCCTTTATGTCCTTTTTCGACACTTGTTTGCGCCATTACAAGGTAAATACTTGCAGTTCCACCGTTAGTGATCCAGTTTTTTGTTCCGTTTAATAAATAATGATCACCCATATCTTCTGCCGTGGTGCGTTGTGAAGTTGCATCGCTGCCTGCTTCCGGTTCACTCAAACAAAAGGCGCCTATTTTTTTTCCGGATGCGAGATCCGGTAAATATTTTTTTTTCTGTTCTTCTGACCCAAAGTTTTCTATTCCCCAGCATACCAGCGAATTATTTACGCTCATAATTACACTGCAGGAACTATCTACCTTCGAAATTTCCTCCATTGCCAAAACATAACTCATGGTATCCATTCCGCCGCCTCCGTATTCCGGAGAAACCATCATACCTAAAAATCCGAGTTCACCCATTTGTTTTACCTCTTCATAAGGATACCGCATTTCACGATCGCGATCAATTACTCCGGGTTTTAAAACATTTTGCGCAAAATCTCTTGCCGCTTGTTTTATCATGAGGTGCTCTTCGGTTAGTTGGAAATTCATATCTTTTGATTTATAGTTTTATATATTTTCTTTTGCGTAAAAAATTATTGATCCGCAAGTTGATTTATTGTTTTGCTTGTGGAATAATTTTCCAGATATGGAATGATAATTACTTTTCCCCCGGTTAATTTCATGGTGTCGGCGCCAACAATTTCTTCTGCATTATAATCTCCTCCCTTCACCAATATGTCCGGTTTTATCATTTTAATTAAAAGATCGGGAGTATCTTCCTCAAAAATAATAACGGCATCAACTGCATATAAACTCGCCAATAAAAATGCACGGTCATTCACATTATTAATTGGCCTGCTTTCTCCTTTTAATTTTTTTACAGACGCGTCCGAATTTAATCCAACAATTAAAACGGTATTGCCTTCTATTCCGCTACAAGTATTTAATAACCAGGCATGTCCCTTGTGTAAAATATCGAAACAACCATTGGTGAAAATAATTTTTTTATTTTGAAAGCGCCATACTGATAACTTTTTAAGAAGTGATTTCTCGTCACTTATTTTTTCCAATATGGTTTCATTCTTCTTCATGCGTAAGTTCTTTTCGGGTAACCCGTGATAAAAGTAATAATGATATTGCACCCACAAAAATAATCATTATTGTTTGTGCACTCCATGCCAGCCAACTGAAAGATATAGCATAGGTGCGATCGAGCCCGTAAAGTGCCACAAGCGTTTCTGTTACTATCAGTTGATATGCGCCAATTCCACCGGGGGTACTTATAATCCCAACAGTTCCAAATACAAGAACAGCCAATGCCTGATTAAGGCCGAAATGTTGTGTTTGTTCGATGGCGTAAAAACATACAATTACCATTAAAAAATAGCAAACCCAGATGAATACAGAGTAAAAAATAAAAAGTTTGAAATTTTTTAAATGGCGAATGGAATAAATTCCATCGCGCACATTCATCATCATAATTTTAAGTCGCAGGTAGGCTTCTGTGTGTTTAAATTTTTTGACTAGGAACCAAGTAAGTAAAATAAATCCGACAACAATTGCAATAATTATAATTATTGTTGTTAAACTAAATGATATTTTTTCTGAAATAGGAATGACCACCTTATCCGTAAAAAAATCGTAGATCAATGTAAATTGTGTTACAAATAATAAAAAGGTAGCGATAAATAAAAATAAAAGATCAATGGAGCGTTCTACAACCCAGGTTCCAAGCGCTTTATCGAAGGGGACTTTTTCATATCGCTGCATAATTCCGCAACGTGTAACTTCCCCCAATCGCGGCACTGCCATATTGATGAGATAGGCAATCATTACAGAATAAAAAGTAGTTTTCAAACGTGGGTCATATCCCAATGGCTTCAGCATCATTTTCCACCGCAGCGCTCTTATATAATGACTAAAAATTCCGATAACGATGGATAGCGCAACCCACCAATAATTTGCCGAACGAAACGACAAACGCAATTCGTCTTTTTGTTCCACTGTAAGATCTTTCGTGATATACCAAATGAGTGCAATTCCTATTGAAAGGAAGATCACAAATTTGAGAATATTAAAAAAGAGTTTCCTTCCCACCTTTTATTTAAGTGAATTGGTTTTACTGTCAGGAAAGATTACTGTTGGCATAAACTTTTTTGCTTCCTCAAATTCCATAGAGGCATAAGCGCAAATGATCACAATATCTTCGGGTTCCACCTTGCGTGCCGCCGGTCCATTTAAACAAATAACACCCGAGCCGCGCTCCCCTTTTATGATGTAGGTTTCCAGTCTTTCCCCATTCACCAGGTTGAGCACCTGTACTTTTTCATTTTCTATCATATTCGCAGCATCCATAAGGTCTTCATCAATGGTTATACTGCCTATATAGTTGAGATTCGCCTCCGTTACCCTGACACGGTGAATCTTGCTTTTTAAGATTTCTATACGCATAGCGGGTGCAAAGGTAGGGGAAAATGTACCAATG
>CAZXBG010000106.1:3189-14805 GCA_964638865.1 uncultured Chitinophagales bacterium
CCGAGAAACAGTTTATCGGGTAAAACGATCTCTAAAAGTATTTTTACAACCTGTGCTACTCCTGCAAAGTGTCCCGGGCGACTAGCTCCTTCCAGTAGCGTTTCTATCCCCCCAAAACTGAATTTTTCGGTAGCAGCTTCCCCGATAGGATAAATATCGGTCACTTCGGGTAGATATAATATATCGCAACCAGCAGCTTCCAGCATATATATATCGTTTTCAATGGGACGCGGGTACTTTTCGAGATCTTTTGGGTCGTTAAACTGCGTTGGGTTGACAAAAATGCTGCAAACAGTGATGTCTGAAGCCCCTTTGCTCACTGAAATGAGTGAAATATGACCTTGATGCAATGCTCCCATGGTGGGTACAAAACCGATTTTTTGTCCTGTAGACCTCAGCTTTTGGAGTAAAGGTGTTAATGAATTGCGGTGTTTTATGATCTGCATGCCTCGATTTTACTGGATTTTAGCTGGTTTTGACTGTTCCTGATCTATTTTCAAAAAGTACTTGCATAAGTAAATTCTAAACTATATTTTGTAACTTTGCAGCTCAAAATTAAACTTCTGAACAGACTTAAGAAGTTGCGGCTACGCAAAATAACTAAACTACAATATCTATGAGTAAGAAAAGAGTGTTGATTATAACGCAGGAAATGCAACCTTATTTAAATGGATCAGATATAGGAGATATAGCAAGAGCACTTCCGCAATATATTCAGGATCAGGGAAGCGAGATCAGAGTTTTAATGCCAAGGTATGGTGTAATTAATGAAAGAAGACACCGTTTACACGAAGTTGTAAGGTTGAGTGGAATGAATATCATTCTGAATGACGATGATTATCCCCTCATTATAAAAGTAGCTTCAGTACCCGGAGCGCGAATGCAGGTTTATTTTTTGGATAATGACGATCTTTTTAAGAGAAAATATATTTTCCACGACGAGAACGAAAAGTTTTATGAAGACAATGCAGAGCGTATGGTGTTTTTCTGTAAAGCAGCTTTAGAAACAGTGAAGAAATTCCAGTGGGCACCGGATATAATCCATTGCCATGGCTGGATGACAAGTCTTATCCCAATGTATATTAAAACTGCTTACAAAAGCGAACCAGTGTTTCAAAACACTAAAGTGGTTTACTCGATGTATGACGGCATGTTCAAAGAAACTTTATCTAAAGAGAAGTTTTTAGAAAAAGCGCCTATCAGTGTAAATATTGAAAAAACCGATCTTGCACAATATGCCGAATATAACCATATAGGTTTATGTAAAGGTGCCGCTTCTTTTTCCGACGGTGTAATTATCGGAAGCAAAGAAATAGATAAAGACATCTCCAAGTATTTGAAAGCATCAGGAAAACCGGTTCTGGAATTTACAGAAGAAGATTATCTGACAAAATACAGTGAATTTTATAACAAACTGGATCAATAATTTCCATAAACATTCCGTTATAGGCCTGATGAAAAATGCAGCTTTGATTATTGTTGGCGGGTTGATAATATTAACAGCTTCATGCCGAAAATCGAATTTTATTGGGGAAGAATTACTGCCCGAGGAAGATTTCCTGAATTCTACACGTGTAGATACTTTTAAAATTGTTACTTATACTGAAGTTGATGACTCTGTAGTTACCAGCCAGAATGTATTTTTTGCATTAGGCAGTATCAGCAGCGAAACCTACGGCAACTCAACCGGAAATATTTATTCGCAGGTTTTATTGCCTACCAATAATTTATTTTTTGGCGCTGCACCCGGAATTGATTCCATTGTAGTTACTATAGATTATGCAGGCTACTATGGAGACACAGAAGCCCAACATACTGTTTCTGTTTTTCGAATGACAGAAAGGCTAGAATCGGGACGATTATATTATTCTGATGCGAGATTTCATGTTTTACCTATTCCAATAGGCAAAAAGAAAGAGTTTGTACCAAATTTATCAGATAGCGTGGTATTGGCAGACGGAACTATTTATGAACCGCATTTACGCATTAAATTATTTGATTCTTTCGGTCAAAATTTATTAAATCTGGATACAACGGTGCTGGAAAATGATACAAGTTTCCTAAGTTTTTTGCAAGGGATATATATTGAAGCAGATACACTTACGGATGGCTTTTCCAACGGTATCATGTATTTTGATATGGCTTCAACACTCTCCGGTTTGCGTATTTATTATCACAACAGTGAAGCAGATTCGCTGTCTGTTGTTCTGCCTTTCACAGGTGTGAAAACAAACAGATTTACACATAGTTATGCAGCAGACACCCCGGTAAAAACTGCTTTATTATTGCCTGATTCCATCAATGGAGATCAACAAACTTTTGTGCAGGGTTTTGGCGGATTGCGAACTATTGTGAAATTCCCCACGCTCAAAAATCTTCAGGATGTATCTATCAATAAGGCAGAACTTGTTTTAACAGTTACCTCCTACGATGGCCGCGAATTTGCACCGCCTCCCAAAATCCAGTTAGTGCAATTGGATTCTACAGGAAACAATTTTTATTATTTGGCACTTTATAGCATAGAAGTTTATTCTTCTATAGTAGACGATAATTTTGGAACTAATAATATAGGAGGAACTGTTACCAGGGCAGAAAGTGATGCAGGAAGGTTTGTTTTTCAATATAAATATATCATTACGGAGCATGTACAGGAGATATTGCAGGGCTCGATAGAAAATTATGGATTTGCTTTGATCTGTCAGCCCGGAAACAGAATACCAAATGCCGTAACTTTAGGTGGAGTTCAATCAGACAGAGATTTTTTTAAACCAAGTCTCTCTATTACATACACAACGATAAATAAATAACAGTATGTGTGGTATAGTAGGTTATATCGGGCATCGTCAGGCTTTCCCGGTAATAATAAAGGGCCTGCATCGTTTAGAGTATCGCGGTTACGATAGTGCCGGAGTGGCATTATTAAATGGCGATCTCAATATCTATAAAATTGCCGGCAAAGTAGCCGAATTGGAAAAAGAAGCAGAAGGTAAAAATACGGAAGGTACCTGCGGAATAGGGCATACCCGATGGGCTACACATGGCGAACCGAATACCACCAACGCGCATCCCCACGTAAGCGAAAGCAAAAATCTTGCAATTATACATAATGGTATTATTGAAAATTACGCTTCTTTAAAAACGGAATTAATTAAACGAGGACATCAGTTTTTATCCGATACCGATACAGAAGTATTAATTCATTTAATTGAAGACATTCAGTTAAATGAAAAAACAGATTTGGTAGAAGCAGTGCGCATTGCATTAAATCAGGTGATAGGTGCTTATGCAATTGTAATTATTTCAAAAGACAATCCGGATATTTTAATAGCAGCAAGAAAATCATCACCACTTGTTATTGGAATTGGGGAGGATGAATTTTTTATTGCGAGTGATGCGAGTCCACTCATTGAATATACACGAAATGTGGTGTATTTGAATGATGAAGAAATTGCAGTGGTGAGCAGAACAAATGAATTGGTAATTAAAACAATTCACAATGAAAATATAACGCCTTACATGCAGGAATTGCAAATGCAATTAGACATGATTGAAAAGGGTGGATATGATCATTATATGCTCAAAGAAATTTATGAGCAACCCATTTCCATTAAAGACAGTATGCGCGGAAGATTGATCGGGTCAAAAAATTCGATCGTGTTGGGCGGAATTAAGGAATATGAAAAGAAATTAATTAATGCAAAAAGGATCATCATTATCGGTTGTGGTACTTCCTGGCATGCGGGATTGGTTGGTGAATATTTATTTGAAGATCTTGCGCGTATTCCAACAGAGGTAGAGTATGCAAGTGAATTCCGTTATCGCAATCCGGTTATTAGTGAAGAAGATATTGTAATTGCAATTTCACAAAGCGGAGAAACTGCTGATACGCTTGCAGCAATTGAATTAGCAAAAGCAAAAGGCGCAACTATATTTGGAATTTGTAATGTGGTGGGGTCTTCTATTCCGCGCACAACACATGCAGGTTCCTACACGCATGCCGGTCCGGAAATTGGTGTTGCAAGTACCAAAGCATTTACCGCACAGGTTACAGTACTCACTATGATGGCATTAAGTATTGCGAGAAAAAGAGGAACAATTCCGGAAAGTAAATATCAGGCCATTGCAATTGAATTAAGTAAAATTCCGGAAAAGGTGCAAGTTGTTTTAAAGTCAAACGAACACATCAAACAAATGGCGGAAGAATATATGCATGTAAGCAATTTTTTGTATTTGGGAAGGGGATATAATTTCCCGGTTGCTTTAGAAGGTGCATTAAAATTAAAAGAGATCTCCTATATACACGCCGAAGGATATCCTGCAGCGGAAATGAAACATGGACCCATTGCATTAATTGATGAAAATATGCCCGTAGTTGTTGTTGCAACAAACATGAGTGCCCACGACAAGATCATCAGCAATATTCAGGAAATTAAAGCGCGTAAAGGAAGAATTATCGCCATCATTTCCGAAAGTGATACAGTTATTGAAGCCATGGCAGAACATGTAATTCGAATTCCGGATACCGAAGATGCTTTAACTCCTTTATTAAGTGTAATTCCATTGCAATTACTTGCCTATCATATTGCTGTCCGTTTAGGAAGAAATGTTGATCAGCCGAGGAATTTGGCAAAGAGTGTTACGGTGGAATAGAGTAAAGCAGATTTCATCTGAACGTAATAGAGTTTCTCAATACTGACCTTTTACTAACATCATTCCTTGTTGAATACACTCGGCTAACACAATTTGAAATAGTTGTAAAAATATCACCTCCCCATAAAACTGACGTATTCTGCTGAGCTTGCTATACCATGGGAAAGACTCATTAATATTAATAGCCTATAAAAACAATACATCCAGCCTCAAACATGCCAAGGCCCTTATTTTTCAATCACGGCAAACATTTTCAAATTAGCACACCAACATTAATTTAAATAACACTACAAGATTTATGCTTTGTTGGCCTATTTCGCCATAAAAGGAAGCGGTAGATTTATTTAAAATTGCAGATCAAGGGTGTTTTCCAGCCTGCAGTAAAAATTATCTTCCGAAACGCGCTCGCTTAATTGAAATGGAACACTGGAAACTTTCGAAGGTATTCTATATCCGGTTAATCGAATTTGGCATTTACAATAATATTTTATATATTTGGTTGTTGAATACAAAAGTTCAACAACACACACATGAGACTAATACACACATCCTATCTAGGCGTAGCTATGCTTATGCTTTTTTTCACTCAATGTAGTATTTCACCCAGTTTGGAAGAACCCGTTCAACAGGTCAGCCTGCGCACATCACACAGTAATATTCCGTTAAATGACCCCACAACTTTTTTTTATGAAGGAACCTCTTCGGGATTATATCCTTGGGGAAACTCATTGATTTTCAATGATTACAGGGCCAATTATATCACTAGTTCCAAAGCTATCAAAGCAATGAACCAATACGGGGTGGTTAAAAAATCGGGTAAAGTTGTTATTCTTGGATTGGGGGGAAGTAATCCATCAAAAATGTATGAATCTATGAAAACATCAATACTGGCCGAATATCCTTTTGGGAAAAGTTTAGTTATGGTAAATGGTGCAATTGGTGGCAAAGATCTTCCGGATATATTAAATCCGGACGCGTCTTACTGGACCACTGTAGGTCGATTGCTGGACAGTGCTAATGTTACGCCAACCCAAGTTCAGGTAATTTATTGCATTCAGGAAGATTTTGTAAACCAAGATACTACTTTTGCAAGAGCTCTGGCTATTAAAGAATCCTACTTATTGTTATTAGATGTTATTAGATTAAAGTATCCAAATTGTAAAATGTTCCTTGTTGGTGATAGAGGATATAACGACTATGCTACCCTTGCTAAGTATTGGGAGCCCACGGGCTATCTGAATGGTTGGGCCGCAAAATTTCTTGTGCAGGAATATGTAGATGGTTTATTACCACAATATCCGTTTGTCAATTGGCTGGATTATTATTGGGCTAACGGAACTGAACCCAGATGGGATGGCCTGACCTATAACTTTTCAGATTTTTTATCACCCATTTATGCACATTTAACAGATGAAAAAATTAACGCGTTAGCAACTTCAACACACAATAAATTAAAAATTGACGCCGGTGCAAAATTTTGGTATAAATAATGAATAGGAGACAGGTGGATTTTAGATTCTATTTATTTTTACTATTTCAACATTATTATAATTAATTGTAACGTCCTGTAGTATCTATATTTTATTAAATAATAAGATTGGGTTACAAATTAATTATTTTTAATTGAACAGGATATAATGTAAGGAATCTAAAAATTTATCTCACATAAAACATTGCAGAACGCGTTATCCGAATTCCGGATACCGAAGAGGCATTAACTCTTTTGTTAAGTGTAATGCCACCTGCAATTACTTGCCTATCATTTTGCAGTGCGTTTGGGAAGAAATGTTGATCAGCCGAGGAATTTGGCTAGGAGAGTTTCGGTGGAGTAGGGAAGTAGATTTCATTTGACCACAATATCCTTGTAATGAAGATATTATTAATTAATTCGCTTCTTTTTCTGACAACAGTCTCTTGTTATTCACAAAATAAATTTACGTTAAATACATTATTTGGCACACAGACTGTTCTAATTAATGGGAAAGAATATTTTATTGATAGCATAGGAATAAAAATTCCAACGAAGTATCTAGAGTTTGACTCTTTAATTTTTAAGCGCGAATCCGATGGATATAACTTTCCAATTATTTGCAATTTCAAGCCAGATTCCAATTATACCATTATAGAAGCCTGTTGCGGTGATTTAGATCTAATTCTTTCATCAAAATTAGATTATGACAGTCTTAGTTATTGAAGATGGCCAGAAGACCTTGACAAATTACAAGGGCAATTAATGGACCAACCTTTTATTTCTATAAGAACTAAAAAGTACACTAAGAATAATATCTATGCATGGCATGCAGACTATGTATGCAAGACGGAACACAAAATAATTAGAAGGAAATTATGGCCCCTCGGAGTTCCTCCAAAATGCGCCTACTGGAAAAATATAACAACAATCGAATTTTTTAAGACGGACTACAGTCTGCCAGGTCACAAAGCGACCGAATTGGAAGAATATTTAGGAATAAATAATATTGTTGAACTTTCTTCAATTTCATTTCGCCTTTTTGACGATGAACGATTCGTAATAATT
The DNA here is from genome assembly GCA_964638865.1 of uncultured Chitinophagales bacterium. GTDB lineage: Bacteria > Bacteroidota > Bacteroidia > Chitinophagales > BACL12 > UBA7236. The sequence goes on from CAZXBG010000106.1 coordinate 10,376, forward strand.
TTTGACGAGAATAATAATATAGTTAAATTAGAATATGAATAAAACGCAATATAAACCCCAATAATTGCAGATACGAGAATTTACAAAATGTATACAAGGCGATTTCTTTGCCCTCCTTTCACTCCACCCACATCACCGAGTTCCCCGTTCCAAATTCATTCTCTTCATATAATGGATTTCCAGGATCAACTATCCAATTGCCATCAATTACATATTTATATAATTGTTTGCCTTTATCTAAATGAACAGGGAATATCCAACCAGCATCTGATTTTAACATGGTAAATCCGGGTTCGGCCCAGTTGTTGAAATTTCCGCTTAGTATCACTTGTTTCGCATTGGGAAATGCATTTAATACAAAGGTGTAATTTGCTTCCACAACTTTAACAGAATTTGTTTCATCTCCCCCACCTATTTTATAAGGATTATCCGGATCTGTAATCCATTTTCCATCTACAATAAATTTATAAGGATAGTTACCGGGTGCTAATACATAAGGTAATTTCCATCCGCTCTCAGTTTTTTGCATAACTAATTCGCTGGTATTCCACGCATTAAATGTTCCGGCAAGAATTACAAGGTTAGCATCCTTAAAACCGATTAAAATAAAATCGGTAGTATTTCCTATTGCAATTACGGAATTAAAATTTCCCATTCCATCGTTGCTCAAATTTTTATTCGCGGGATCAGTTATCCATTCACCATCTACATTAAATTTATAGAAATGGGTGCCTTCACTCAAATAAATTGGAATTTGCCATCCTGTGGCAGTTTGTCTCATTTTTAATTCCTTTTCACTCCAATTATTAAATGTTCCAGTTAAGAATACATTTTTTTTGCGGAGATATCCATTTAAGGTAAATGTCTGGTTGCATCTGAAATAGGTGCTGTTATAACTGCTGTATCCATCTTGTTCTTTTTGATTATTATTGAGGTCGTAAATCCAGTTTGCATCAACAATAAATTTATAAAAATATTTTCCGGGTATCAATTTCAATTTTGTTATCCAACCGCTGTCTGTTTTTTGCATTGGTGTAGCATCCTCCACCCAATTATTAAAATTGCCACAAAGAAAAACTTTCGAAACATTAACATTATTCTTTAAATAAAATATTGTTTCACCGGCTTCATTCTCAAATACATTCGCGCCCTTTTTAAAATCATTTGCACCGAAAGCCACCGGACCGGGATAACCAGGTTCGCCGGGTGGATTAATATTATCAAAAAATATGGGTTGATTGCCCCAATCGAATTTTGAAACATCGGCATTTAAGGGTTTGGATATTTCTGCAAAATTCTTCTCGAGCCTGGTTAGTACCCATCCTTCTCGAGCGAGATTTCCGATCTTACTGTAAACAAAAAGGCTGTCTTCATTTAATCCAAAATACAACATAAGATTTTTGTATTCCTCAGCATTTCTTTTGTCGATGCGAATTACCAATTTATCATCCTCAACCCGGATCACTTCGTTGGTTGTCTGACAAAACAAAAACTCCGGATTTATTAATCCGAGTGTAAAAACAAATACTATTTTAATTAAGGTCGACTTATTCATCTTGTTTCCTCCATATAAAAATACTGATATAATTTCTTTTTTTTGGTATTGATGATCACCAATCCTTTTTCCAGAAAGGGAAAGCCTAGTATGCCATCAAGTGTGGTATTGTAAACTGTTTCTAAATTAGTTAAGCCGGTCAAAACAAAAGGCATATTTTTAAGTGTGTCTTGGTCAATTATAAGAAAGTCAAGCTCACCTCGCAAAACACCAACATTCTGATCGGAACTGCCCCCTAAAACTGCTCTGTTCGTAAGCGTAAAATGGTTCAATACCTTATTACTTACCATATTGTCAAGTACATTGATCTCTGCACCGGAATCAAAACAAAATCGCAATTTTTTACCCCCGGCTTCTGCGCCTAAAAAGATAATGTTGTTATACAATTCTATTGGTATCTCAATGTCAGGAATCAGTGTATCAACTTCACCCATAAAAATTCTTTCGCCTTCTTTATCTAATTTATATAATATGAGTTTAGAATTTCTCTCATCTATCACCATCTCCATGTCTGTAAAAAGATTGGCACCGAGCAGACCTAATATTTTTATACCTTTTGCAGTTTCTATGTGGCCGAGATTAACCACATCAGCCTGCACATCTGTAAAATACAGTTCCCGTATGATCAGGGAGTCGATTGACTTGGTAAATACCTGTGTTCCGGCTCCTCCAATGCCATAAGCGGTAGATCCGTTAGTCAATTTCCAGTTTCGGAAATACGTTTTATTTAATACTAATTTAGGTGCACCGGTGTCAAAAATAAAATTACCCTCCAAACTATCAATACGGGCTTCAATTAAAAAAAGATTATTTACACGTTTAAGCGGAATTTCTAATCTCTCAAAATTTCCCATAGGTATTGCATCATCAAAAACGAGCATTGACGCTTGTTCGCTATTTTCAGGAAAACGCATGGAAAGGGAGACAGCAGAAAAAATGACAAGACTGCAGAAAATAAAAAGGGTATGTTTTTTTGTTTTCAAATAAAACTAAACAGTAGCGAGTAATTTAATTTTTGGCAAAAATAACAATTTCAAATGTTAAGGTATCTTATTATACTTTTCAACCTGAGATCTTACAATATCATTACATTAATTAAATAACAAGGATAAACAGGTTAATCCCCCATCCATTTTTTCAAACTCCGACATATCTAATACTGTCACATTATATCTTAATTCTGATAAAATCGTTTTTGTTTTTGGAAATCCTTTAGGAATTATCAGACTATCTTCATCAATTCTTATACAATTTGATGCATATAATTCATCAGGTGGAATTTCTATTTTTTGATAAACATTAAATTCGGGTTGATTTATAACTGTAGGCCAACCAATAATAGTATTATTCCCCAAATAGGTTATTCCCGTTTTTAAATGGAGTATTCCTTCTAATTTAATTGCAAAAGTTTCATATCCGAATTTTTTGGTTATTTCAGCAAATTGTCGAATGCCCTCCGGGTTTGTTCTGTCGCTTATCCCAATATAAAATTTATTTTCAATTTTTAACACATCACCACCTTCCAGCGTTCCCGGCTGGTCAATGAAATACAGATCTTTAATGGTATTTAATATTTTGTTGATGGTTTTTATTTCTTCTTTCCTGCTAATGGCACCCGGGTTTGAAATTATTGCAGCTTCCGGAAAAACAACGGCAGTATCTTCTACAAAACAACCATCCGGAAAATGAATATCACTCTCCAGATTTTTAACCATAATGCCTGCTGCTTCTAATGTTCTAACATATTCTGCATGTTGTGCCATTGCTTTAAAAAAATCAGGTATTCCCAAGTTTGCGGTGGTAATGCCCTGATTGAAATTAATTCCGGGTTTACGGGTGATTGCATTTTTGTAAAACATGTTTAAAATTAATGGATATTTATATTTTAGTGTATAAATTAATAAAAAAAACCTTGCTGAAATTTCAACAAGGTTTTTAAAGAAATAATATAAAATTATTTTATTGCTGCTTTAAATTTTTCGCTAACAACGTTCCAGTTAATAACATTATAAAAGGCAGCTATATAATCAGGTCTGCGATTTTGATAATTTAAATAGTAAGCGTGTTCCCAAACATCCATTCCCAGAATTGGAGTACCCTTTACTTCTGCAACATCCATTAATGCATTGTCTTGATTGGGAGTTGAATTAACAATTAATTTATTATCAGCTCCAACAATCAACCATGCCCATCCTGAACCAAAACGGGTTGTTGCTGCAGCTGAAAAACTTTCTTTGAATTTATCCCATCCGCCTAATTGTGCATCAATTGCATCCATTAGATCACCGGTTGGTTTTCCACCGGCATTAGCTGCCATAATTTCCCAAAATAAATTGTGGTTGTAAAATCCACCTCCATTATTTCTTACCGCCGGAGAAATTTTTGATACGTTTGAAAGAATTTCTTCAATAGTTTTATTTTCCCATTCAGTTCCTGCAATTGCATTGTTTAAATTGTTTGTATAAGCAGCATGATGTTTATCATGATGAATTTCCATTGTTTTTGCATCAATATGCGGCTCCAATGCATCGTTTGAATAAGGGAGCGGTTGTAGTTGAAATGTCATAGTTTTTTGCGTTTATTTATTAGATAATATATTTTATTATATGTTTTATGGTTTGCAAAGTTACTGTGCAACCGGTAAACCATGAAACTGGGTAATTTAACCCCTGAAAATTGAATCGAGTTCATTTGAATGGAATTAATTGAGGAAGTGATAGTCGCAGTGGTATGTGCTGTGGGCAGTGGGCAGTTTGTCAAATTGGAGCTATTCCCTCTGTAGTAAGCTCCTTAAATCACTTAAAAAAGTCGCAGTCACAAGTGCAATCGCAGTTTTTGAAAAATGTTCGATTTGTAGAGACGCAATGCATTGCGT
>CAZXBG010000107.1:0-14676 GCA_964638865.1 uncultured Chitinophagales bacterium
TTTTTTTATCCGCTCCATCCGCGTCATCCGCGTTCCCCCTTTTTGCATCCGATATTTTACCAAATTCCTCCGTTTATTTTCCCGTGGCTCATGTCCCGTTACCTGTGTCCAAAAATCAGTGGGCAGTTTGTAATATTGGAGAATATTCCTTCCAAGGAAAACGATATCAAACATTTATTTTTATTTACCCGGCAATAATAAACTTTCATATTTATTTGTGTCTTTAATTAATTCTGTTGCTTTTAATATTTCCTGATCAGATTTAAAAGAGGATTCAATTCTGCCATCTTCGTTATAATAGCGGGATGCAATTTCGGTATTTAGTTCCTGTTTTATTTCTTCCTTAAATTTAACCAGATCTTTTTCTTTGTCGTGATTAATTTTTGATTTTAAGGAAGCGAAATCAGATTGTAATGATTCGTAATAGGTGTCATGTTTTGCACTGGCTTCAAGATATTCAAGATCTTTTTCTGTATCTGTTACGTAATCGTATTCTTTATCGCTTAACCAACTTATAAAATTTTCATAATCCTGTTCAGAGATAGAAAATGATTTTGCATCAGCAATTGTGGGGTGTTCAAATTTGTATTTTGTTGCGTATTTGAAAACGAGATTTTTTCTGATGAGACTGTATGTAATATCTTTATATAATTCTCTTTCCACTGCAACATCGGGATCAATTCCTCCACCATCGTATACGGTTCTTCCGTTTTTTGTTTTAAATGCAGTTTTGAGTGAATCCGGTAATTTTCCTACACTACCATCATCATTTCTGTGAGTATAATCCAAAGCCTGAATACATCTGCCGCTAGGAATATAATATTTAGCTGTAGTGAGTTTTAATTTGGTATTAAAAGAAATATCGCGTGTAGTTTGTACCAATCCTTTTCCATAACTTTTTTCACCCAGAATAACACCTCTGTCATAATCCTGTATGGTTCCTGCAACGATCTCTGATGCCGATGCAGATGAACTATTGGAAAGTATTACTAATTGTATTTTACTATCAATTGGTGAATTTAATGCATTAAATGTTTTATCCCATTCTTTTACTTTTCCTAAGGTACTGCATACTTCCAAACCTTTATCAATAAAGATGTTTGAAACATTAACAGCCTCTCTTAATAAACCACCGGGATTTCCTCGAAGATCGAGAATTACACCTTTCATTTGTGGATCTTGTTTCTTTAATTCTTTTAGTGCATTACCAACATTTAACCCTGCATCTTCTGTAAATTGCGTTAATATTATATATCCAATTCCGGGTTCTGCAAAACCAAAATAAGGAACGTTAGGCATATCAATATCTTCTCTTACAACTGCAAGATCAAAAGTTTTATCTTCATAAGGTCTGTTTACTTTTAGTTTAACGGTAGTACCCGGCGAGCCTCTTAAAAGATCACTTATTGCTTCATCATTTTTGGCATTGAGAATTTTTCCATCTATTTCCAATATAATATCACCCGGTAATAATCCTGCTTTTTCCGCTGCAAAGCCTTTAAAACACTCTATCACGGTTGACTTACCATCAATAGGTCTTATGCTTGCTCCAATACCTCCGTAATTTCCCGTAATTTGAAATTTATATCCTTCCAACTCTGCTTCAGAAATATAATTTGTATACGGATCTAAACTTTCCAACATTGCATCAATACCTGTACGCATTAATTTGTTGGGATCAATATCATCTACATAATAGGTATTTAATTCTTTATATACGGAAGTAAATATGTCGATATTTTTTCCGATCTCAAAAAGGTCGGCACCTGTTGCCGCTGAAGTAAAAACAAATACAGAGGTAATGCTAAAAAGCGAAATAATAAATCGCCCCTTTGCTGTTTTAATGAAATTATTTAAACCTTTCATATTTTTTAAATTAATTGTAATTATTAACCGTATATTTTTTTTAATTACTGTACCGGATCATGACCGTGGCCGCCCCAAGGGTGACATCTTCCAATTCGTTTTAGTCCCATCCATCCACCTTTTATGGGACCGTGTTTTTTAATTGCTTCTATCATATAGTGGCTGCAGGTAGGTGTATATCTGCAGGAATTTGGCAATAATGGTGATATAACCCATTGATATATTTTAACCGGAAAAATAAAAATCCATCCAATGACTTTCCTAATATTTTGCAACACATTATTTGTCTTTTCCACCAGGTTAATTTTACTAAACGATTTTTTTATCCATTATCTGATATTTTTTTGATTAGCGTGGATAAAGCTACTTTGATTTTAATTTGCGTGTCGTTAAATGTTGTTATTTTTTTTGTCGAATATATAATGGCAAGTGCTAGTTGTTTGTTTTGGGTTAATAGAACCTCATACAAACCCGATTTGTTGTTTCGATATGCTTCTCGGATCTGCCTTTTTATTTTATTTCTGTCCACAGCTCTCGGGAACCTGTTTTTTGAAACAGAAATGAGTAATTGAACCGGTGATGCCGTAGGAAGATCAGTTTGTAAATATATAATAGTATAAGGGTGCTGTAAAAAACTTTGCCCCGCTTTAAAAAGCGAGGCAGTTATATTTTTATTACAGAGTCTTTCCCATTTGCTGAAAGTTGCTCTGCTTATGGGGTTCAGTTTAAATTCCTCTCCTCCCTGCTGGTTGTTATTTGCCGATATTTCTTTCGTCAGATACAGTCAGTTTTTTGCGTCCTTTACGGCGACGACGTGCTATAATATTACGGCCATCCTTGGTTTTCATGCGTTCACGAAATCCATGTTTATTTTTTCTCTTTCTTGTTGAAGGTTGAAACGTCCTTTTCATCACTAACTATTTTGGGAGGACAAAGATAGAATTTTATCTACGAAATACACAATATGTCAACAAATAAAGTTTCGGAGCATAGAAAGATGATGGTAAAAACTTTCAAACCACATTTTTTACTTATAAATTTTGGTTTTTAGTAGTTGAAATTATTTGAGTTTAATGATAGTAGCGGATATAGAATTCGGTTAAAAATGTTAGAATAAAATATCCTTTAAAGCACTGATACAACTAAGTAGAATCTAAATGCATATAATAAATAACTAATATGTTATTTATTATATGCAGTATATTATTTACTGCATTTTCAAATATTATCTTACCAAAGTAAAGTTTCCCGAATCCAAATATTCCTCTCCATTGATAAAACCGGCAGACACTTGCCAAACATAAGTTCCCATGCCCTGCTCCTCTCCTTCAAATTTTCCATCCCAACCGGAGGATGCATCATAAGTATCGGTTTCAAATATCATTTCTCCCCAACGGTTGAATATTTTTAGGTGGTAAGTAGTAATATTATAACCTATACTTTGAAAAAAGTCGTTTGTGCCATCACTATTTGGTGAAAATGCGGAAGGAAAAAATACTTCCGGAACAAATTCTACAAAGATGGTTATGGTATCAATAGCTACACAACCCTCTGAATTTATAAGGGTTACAGTATAAGTTGTTGTTGTTGTTGGCGCAACGGTGGTAGTCAAACAAGGATCATCAACACAGGGCACTTCCGGTTCCCAGGTTGCAGAAACAATATCAGGTAAACTTGTTTCCACGATTATGGTAGCGGTTTGACCTACAAATATTGTCTGATCATCGGCAGTTGCATCTGCTGTTAATAATATAGGTTCGGTAATAGTAAACAGTACATCAAATACACATCCACTTGCATCTGTAATAGTTACAACATAATCGCCGGCAGGAAGATCTGAAAATTCATTCAGAATAGTAGTTGCTCCTCCATCAAGACTATACGTATAAGGAATAGTTCCACCTATTGCTTCAATTTGCACAAAACCTTCTGTGTATGCATTACATGGATTATTGATGATATCTTCCGCAGTTCCACCAAGTTCTGCAGGTTCTATAATTGTAAACTCATAAGTTCTCTGGCAGCCTCCGGCCTCCGTAACTGTAACGAAATAGGTGCCTCCATCAAGGTCATTTAGTTCTGTAACGCCAGTTTCACCGGTGCTCCATTCATAGGTATAAGGTTCCAGCCCTCCGGTAATTGTAATGGAAACGGAACCATCTCCATCTCCTCCGCAGGTAATATTGGTTGATATTAGGTCAACATCAAAGTCGGCTCCAACTTCAACAGTAACATCATCGGTATAAACAGTTCCGTCGCATAGGGTTTGAACAACAGTATATGTTGTTGTGAATTCCGGCGATACATCAACGGTTTGTCCTTCTCCAATTAAAACGCCATCCTCATCGTACCAGGCAACTAAACTTGTATACCAGCGCCATGATTCATCATGCGCTTCCCAGGCAGTTGCGTTTCTGTCTTCCACTGTAAAAGCAATGGTTCCATTTTGATTTTGCAAACCTTGTGTTGCAACGCCAATGTCCCAATCCGGACAAATCATTACATCAGTAAAGTGGTTATCAATAAAATTCGATGTTTCACGTAATATTATTTGAAAGGTTCCGATCTCATCTGTGCAGGAGAATAAAGGAACTTCATCCCAAGTGATAATTAGTTTTCTATCGGGAGCAATTCCTGCATTTTCAAAATGTATGCATCCGGTACATAATCCGGTGTGCCAATCTGTCCAGGGACTAAATATCGCAGTTCGCGGCACATTGGAAGCTGCGTCAGGTATCGGTCCGTCGGGAGTCCAATTAGTAGCCCAGCCCGGGCCAGGCTCTACAAAACTAATCCAACCGTTGGAACATAAATAGAATTCAGTATAGGTTTCACCGAAGTAACAAAAATCAAAACCAACGTCATATGGTCCAATATAAGTATCATCAACCATAGTAACTGCCAGGCCTCCAATGGGTTCCGGTGCATATTCTAATTCTTGATAGCTGTAACAATCGCCACAAAAATCGACGAGAGAAGTTCCAAGAGTTAGTGCGTCACCCGGACAGATACTAGTATCCGGATAAGCGGTAATTTGTGTTTTTCCAATAAAAGCTAAAGCGAGGAGGATGTTTAATAGTGTAATTTGTTTCTTCATAATATTGAGAAGTTTGACACTGTCCAATTAAAAAATAAAGTTAAAAAATTAAAATGTCTTTTAGTTAGTGTAAGCATTTTAAGGGTGTTAAAATCTAATGATAAAGATTTCTCATTTTTTTGCAACATTTGCAAATTGTAACCCGTTTTAGTAATAGGATAATTTTTGAAATTTATGACGATGCTTGAGTATTGCAAAATGATCCTGCTTAAGGTGAGTTTTGATCCCGGTCTGTTTCGAACAGAATTAAATAAAGCGATAAAAGAATTGGTGGTAGATGAGGCCCTTGAACTCAAAAAATGGTGCATAGAAACCTTTGGTTGGAATTATTGCAAAACGGCAGTGCCCGAATTTGGTCTGGACACTATGTAGCCGAAATTGCGGTTTAAATCAATTCTGAGGCGCATTTTTTTGTTTTGAGACTAAGGCTCGGAAAAATAAAAATCTTTTTACAGCGGCTAAATATAAGAGCCGTTTTTTGGAGGAGATTTATGTTTATTTTCAATTTATTTTATTACCCAATCAATCTCATTTTCCCAGTTTGCCCGTAAGTTTTGGTCAATTGGGAATAGAATAACAGATTCCGGAAGTGTATTTTTATCAAGATCTCCGGGCGTCCACTTGCCATTTTTATCCAGATCTATAATAACACGAATTTTATATATACCAGGTGAGAGATAATTAATTGTTACTGCATATTTTTTTTCTTCACCAACAAATTGTATCTGCTGAATATATACCTCCTCCACAAGTGTGAGATCGGATTTTAGAAGTTGGTATATGATATTATTACCGGATATATTTTTAATGGTAGTGGTTAGTAACGAATACGCATCCTGTTTTTTTAATTTTATTTTTAAAGTATCCTGTTTATTTATTAGTCCAAAGATATCGCGACTGAAGTTTTTGTTGATGATGACGTCATACGCGTTTTCCGTTTTCCAGGAATATTGAATATGTACTTTTCTTGCGTCAAGACTGTCAATAGTTATTAAACTATATTTTGTGTAAGCACTATCGGTTACATTCCAAATTTTTAACATATTGGTGTCAACATCAAGAACAGGATTATAAAAATTCAATGTTATTTTCTTTTCCGGATCCCAGTCTGCACGGGCATCTTCGCCCTTATTTATTGCGACCACATTGGTAGTGAAAGTATTTTTATTGAGTTGAAAATTGGAATCAGCAGGAATTGATTTTAAATATATTTTTTTAATTATTTCAGTGGTATCAAAATTTATTTTTACTCGAAAAGTATCAAGTTTATAATTATCTGACCATATTATTATGGTATCCCGGCTTTTATTTTTGGAGAAATATATATTTTCTGAAATGGGATTGATTGAGGAAATAATCACTTCGGTAGCAGGTTTTGAAAACACCATTTGTGTTTGTGCATAACGCTGCGATTTTGTTTCCAATAGATTTTGTTTGATTTTCTCTTCTGAAAATATTTGTAAACGTTGATCAGTAATATTAGAATCTATCAGAATTGTTTCGCGTTGAAAAGCAATTCTTTCGTTCGGAAGATCATAGAAATAATTAAAGTTTTGGTCTTCTAAAGCGTACAGTTTATATTCTCCGGCTTTAATATTTGATATCTTAAAATTTCCTGTTTCATCAGTTTTCGAAAAGTAATAAGGTTTACTTGTTTGGAAAGAAGTATCGGTAGGTTCGTAATATAATACTACAAAAGTTTTTTCCGATGGAGCACCTGTGAGCAGATCTGTAACTTTTCCTGATATTTGTAAGGAGTCGAGATAACTGCCGGTGGAAAATACATATGTAAAATTATTTAATATGTTCCCTTCCGTGTTATCTTTAATTGCCTGCCCGAAATTAACAGTATAAGTAGTTGAATCTCTTAGCGTAGAATTTAATTTTATGGTAAGTGTTTTTCCTTTTATTTTATATTCTGGAATTCCGTCTAATGGTGGAGAAATAATTACCTGATTAAATACATCATTTAATACAACATATTCATCAAACTGAATTTGTATTTCTGTAGCATCAAAATAGATAGAATTTGTGTCGGGAGAATATTGCAAAACAGTGGGAGGTATTATGTCTTTTTCGCCTCCGGTTGGAGTCACAATATTTGCGCAACTGTAAATTGTGAGGCCAATTAGGAGGTAAAAGTAATATGCAGCTATTCTCATCGTCCGATATGAATCATCAATACAGAAATATCTGAGGGGGAAACGCCGCTAATTCTGCTTGCTTGTCCCAGGGTTTTAGGTTTAATTTTAGTGAGTTTTTCTCTTGCTTCGAGGGAGATGGAGTGTATCTGACTATAATTGATAGTTTCGTGTATCAGAATATTTTCCAATCTCTGCATTTTGTCAACTAACTCTTTTTCCTTAGTAATATAGTTTTCGTATTTAATAGTAATTTCTGCCTGTTCGAAAAATTCCTCCTCAAACGAATTAAACATGGTATCTACTGCTAAGTTAATGCCTTTGAAATCTGCCAGTGCAATATGTGGTCTTGCCAAAAGAGCAGCAATTTTTGATTTTTGTTTGATAGGTGCAGAACCTTTTTGTTCCAGCAATCCATTTATCTGATCCGGATCAACGCTTGTTGTTCTTAGGTAAGCGATAAGTTTAGCGGTTGCTGTTAATTTTTCATTTACCCTTTTCATACGCTCATCAGTTGCTAAACCAATTTTATGTGCTTTTTCTGTAAGCCTTAAATCAGCATTATCCTGACGCAGCAATACTCTGTACTCCGCTCTGGATGTGAACATACGGTATGGTTCCTCTGTTCCTTTGGTGATAAGATCATCAATCAAAACGCCAATGTATCCTTCACTTCTGTCTATTTCAAAAGGTTCTTTATCAAAAACAGCAAGATGTGCATTTATACCTGCCATGAGTCCTTGGCACGCAGCTTCTTCATATCCGGTGGTTCCGTTTATTTGACCTGCAAAAAAGAGGTTTTTAACCAGTTTGGTTTCTAATGTTGAAGTTAATTGCATTGGAGGAAAATAGTCATATTCAATAGCATAGCCGGGTCTGAACATTTTTACATTTTCAAAACCTACAATTTTTTGGAGTGCAGCGTATTGAACTTCCTCCGGCAGACTTGTAGAAAATCCATTAACATAAACCTCTACCGTGTTCCAACCTTCTGGTTCCACAAAGATCTGATGCCTGTCTTTTGATGCAAAACGATCTATTTTATCTTCAATAGAAGGGCAATATCTTGGTCCCGGACCTTTTATCCTGCCCGAATACATTGGAGATTTTTCAAACCCCTTTTTTAGTTCAGCGTGAACGGCCTCTGAAGTGTAGGTAATATAGCAGCTTCTTTGTTTTTTTAGGGCAGTAGTATTGGTAAAAGAGAACTTTCCGGGATTTTCATCTCCTTTTTGTTCCTCCATACGGGTATAATTTAAACTTCTTCCATCTAATCTGGGAGGTGTTCCTGTTTTCATTCTTCCACTTTCAAAACCCAATGATATCAATTGTTCGGTGATTCCGGTTGCGGATTTTTCTGCCATACGTCCGCCACCGAAGTTCTTTTCCCCTATATGAATCAATCCGTTTAAAAAGGTGCCGTTGGTAAGCACTACCGATTTTGACCTTATTTCTAAACCCATTGAAGTTTTAACACCTCTGATAGCGCCATTCTTTACAATTAACCCGGCAACAGTATCCTGCCAAAAATCCACATTGGGTGTTTGTTCTAGTTTATTGCGCCATTCCCCAGCAAATAGCATTCTGTCGCTTTGCGCTCTGGGACTCCACATAGCAGGACCTTTAGATATATTCAGCATGCGGAATTGTATCATCGTTTTATCGGTAACAATACCGGAATATCCTCCCAATGCATCAATTTCCCTCACGATTTGTCCCTTTGCAACACCGCCCATGGCTGGGTTGCAGCTCATTTGCGCTATGGTTTGCATATTCATGGTAACCAGCAGCACAGCGGAGCCCATGTTGGCTGCAGCGGCCGCGGCTTCACATCCGGCATGACCGGCACCCACTACTATTACATCGTATTCTTTGAACATGTTGTTACAAAGGTAAAGATTTTATAAGCGATGAAAGTTCCACGTGGAACATTACCAAGAAATCAAATGTCGTTTGTTCCACGTGGAACTATTTTAGATCTGATTTAGAATAAGGAGTGCTTCGTCTTCCTTTTTGCGGATCTTCTTTTTTTCTGCATCTGTTTTATCATTGTAACCGAGAAGATGGAGAATTCCGTGAATCATTACTCGCTGAAGCTCGGAATTAAAGTCGGCTTTAAATTTTTCGGCGTTTGCTTTAACTCTCTCGATACTTATAAAGATATCGCCGGAAATGTAGTGCCCTGAATTGTAGTTGAAGGTGATTATATCAGTAAAAGTGCTATGATTCAGGTATTTTTTGTTAAGGTCGGCGAGGAACGTGTCATTAGAAAAAATGAATTGAATTTCGGAGGGAAATTTGTGGTTGGCAATAATAATCCGTTCTACCCAGGTGCGATGCCTCACGGTTTGTTTTAATTTGAAGGTAGTATTATTAGAGACAAAAGAAACCTTGCTCATCAGAGGCGGAATTGGATTTCAACCTTACTGCCGTCGTTTGAAAAAACAACAAGGTCGGAAAGATGTTTCATCAGAAAAATACCTCTTCCACCTGTATTTTCAATGTTTTCGGGAGCTGTAGGGTCGGGAAGATTGGAAAAATCGAAGCCGCAACCCTGATCTTTTATCAGGCAGGTGAGTTTGTTGCTCTCCTTTTTAATGGAAATGGTGACTTCTTTATTGCTATCAGATTTATTGCCATGCAGAATTGCATTGTTTACTGCTTCCGTAATACAAACCAGAATATTTCCATATACCTCGTCAGCAATTTCCAATTTATTTCTAACCTCTTCAATAAAAGGTTCGATAAGGACTATGTTAGCAGGTTGAGATTTAAGAGAAATATGTTTCGTTATATGTTCTACCGACATTTACAGTGTTTAGTAGGTTATCGACCGTAAATATTCTTCTACTAAATTTTTGTAAAAAGGTTTCAATTCCGGCGAAACGGTTTTATAAAGGTCTGATTCTGCGTTGCGTTTTTTTAGATATTCTTCTATTGCAGGAGGCAAAGGTCTTGTAATTTCATTAGCCGTATTGGATTTTCTTTCATTATCCATTTTTCGTTTGCGGTCCGATTCTTCTGCTTCCAATAAACGGGTTAGAATTTCCTGCTGGCGCTTAAGCGTTTCGGTAGTCAATTGTTTGTTTACAATATCTTCCTCCGTTTTATCCATTTGATCGGCCAATTGTTGTAATTGTTTGGCGAGTTTACCTTCTTCGGTATTTCCTCCACCCATTTGCTCTGCCATTTTCTGGATGGCATCTCTGATTGCAGCTTGTTTTTGGGCCATTTCAGCCAAATCCTTACTCATGCCAGATTTTTCACCCTTTTGTTTTCCACCTTCCATGTCACCCTTCATCTTATTGATTTGATCGTTGAGCTGTTTTTGCATTTCACCTAAGGATGGCATTTCCGATTGTTTGCTGCCTCCGGGTTTTTGACACATTTGAGAACCCGGCATCGACTTCGCCATTTGTTCCTGCATTTGTTGCATCACTTCATCAAGCATTAATGCCAGATTGTTATACCCTGTCATTGCAAGTTGCTGATATAAATTCGATTCATTTACTTGTCTCTCTCCCATCTGCTCCACACTTTTATTGAGGTTGCGATTCACATCGGTGATCTCTCTTGTAATAAAAGTACTGATTTGCATTACCCGTTTAGCAAGGGCCATAAGGCTGTCTTCTACCATTTTGGTGTCCTCTTTGATCTTCTGCTGCTCAGCCATTAGGTCTACAAATTTTGGGTTGTTGGTTTTAATGCCCTTCACATCATCCATCAACTTTTCCTGATCTACAGAAAGTTTGATAAGATTATCTAACAACCGACTTAAGGCATTCATATCCTCCTGCTGTTGCTCCATGCTCTGCTGACTCATTTGCTGCTGCATTTTTTGTGCAAGGTCTTTCATTTCCTGTGAGGCACTTTTCTGACTTTGCGCAGCTTGTTTCTTGTTGTCTTGTTTAATTTGTTCTGATGATTTTTCCAGATTTTGTTCAATGGATTCTTCCTGTTGTTCGGTGTTCTCCATATCTTTTTGCTGCTCAAGTTCCTTGTTCATTTCTCGCATTTCTTCCATATCTTTTTGGATATCGTCGAACTTTTTGTTTATATCTTCCTGTTTCTCAAGGTTTTCTGCATTATCTGATTTTTTATCCTCTGTTTTTTTGCTTAGTTCTTCCTGTTTTTCGGCGAGTTCGTTCAGCTTGTCTACAGTTTCCTGCATTTTTTGCTCCATTTCCATTTGTTTGAACAATTCGAGCATTCTATCTAGTTCATTCTCAACCTGTTCGTTGTTCATTTGCATTTTTTCCATCTCCTCCAAACTCTGTTCTTTATTGAGTTTTTCCATCAGTTTCTCCAGTTCTTCCATCAGTTTCTTCATTTCATCCGGAACAACTTCCTCAAACATTTTTTCTAATTTTTCCTGTTTTTCGAGAATGTCGGGATTCGGCTCCATGTATTCTTTCTGCATATCCAGATTGTCTTTGAACTCTTCTGTCAGTTCTTCGACAGACTGCTGCACATTTTGATTTTTTTGAAGCAGTTTTTCAATTTCCTTTTTATCCTCCCAATTCAATTCTTTTTTATCAAAAAGTTTTTCCTCCAGTTTATCAGATTGTTTTTTGATGTCTTTAATATCATCCAATATATTATCGAGCTTATCTTTTATGGAGGAGTTTGCATCCTCTTTCATTTGTTCCAACTCCTCGAGTGTAGGCACCAGGAATTGCATAGAAGCGGTTCTGGCCGACTTGCTGCCGTGTATTGCGTCATTATCCCATACCTCAAAATAATAGGTAACACGATCGCCGGGCTGAAGAGTTTTGGCTCTGAGATCGAAGGCGTGTGTGAAACGGTTATTTTTTATTCCTTTGGGAATTGCAATGGGTGTAGCATTTTCTTCTTTAATGAAATAGTTTTTACCGGCATCCATCGATTCAATATTGTATTTGAACACCATATTTTTAAATCCGTAGTCGTCGTTTATCTCCCCCAAAAAATAAAGAAATTTTTCGTCAAGACTATCTTTGAACTGTTCCGCCGTAATTTCAGGGAAAAGGTCGGGAATTACGGTAATATTATAGCTGATGGTATCTCTGTTGTACACTTTTCCGTTTGCGATACCAATTTTATAAAGCTCATTCACCATTGCCTTTCTGCTGATGTTAAACGTGGAACCTCCGCTATTGGAGGCATTCATTTTGCCATTTTCAAAAAAGAGTTCGATATGGTCGGTATTTTCTGTATTAAATATCCATTCCAGGTTTGTTCCTTCTGGAATGAGCAGATCTCCGGTGTTTTGGACTGTTTCGTCCTTAATTCCGGTATAGTCCGGGTAATTTAATTTTACGGAAAAATTCAGCAAAGTAGGTTTAGGAACTACTTCTAAAGTGTATTCCTTTGAATCGAAACCATTTGCAAGAAAATGGAAATCAGTTTTTTCGGGAACCTTGTTAAAAAGATAGGAATAAACGTCTTTTTGGTCCTTTACCATAGTGTAGGACCCTGTTTCGGTAACTATAACTACTTGTTCCGGTAAAACGGAGCCGAGTATTTTTAGAGACAATTCAAAGTCGTCGTATTGCACCACCTCCAATTCTTTATTTACAATACTGAAGGTAAAAGGAGCTTGTTTTTCGAAGGCAGTATTATTCTTTAAGAAACGGAAGTTGCTCTCTCTCAATATGTTAGGTGCAGCAAATAAAATAAAAACAAAAACAGCAAGAGGAGGTAATGCGTATTTGAGATATTTTTTATTCTTATTAAGATCGATGGCAAGGGTAAATGGAACAGGTTTTATTTTTTCTATTTTTTGGTTTATGCCGGCTTCTATCAGCGTTGCGTTTGCCCCTCCAATTTCCTGTTCCTTTAGTTGGAGGATATTGATCAGCTTATCTTGAATTTCGCTGAAATGGTCGCCAATAATGCTTGCAGCTGTTTTATGATCTATAAGTTTGCCCAGTTTTTGATATTTGAGTAAGGGAGTGATAAGGCGAGCAAATAATAAATAGGCAGATCCAAGCAAAAACCCATAAAAAAGTATCTTGCGCACGGTTTCAGAAAAATAGAAACGATATTCCAGTAAACTGAATAGCAGATAAGCACTGAAAAGGATAGCGGCGGAGAATAAAATTCCCCTAATGAGCTGATTTAAATAATACTTCCGGATGAAGGCATCCAGTTTGGTGATCAATATATTGTAGTTGCTCTGATTTTCCATATAATACCTCTCAACAATATTAACGATAATTATACCAATTTTGTGTGGTTGTAACGAAATTTAACTTTCCAAAGTTCAATCCATAAGATTCAAAAGAAGGCAAATTTGCATAATAAGTAAATAATTGATGTTTAATTTTGCAGCGTGGCAGATCTGACGAAGGAAGAAATACCGATTGATTTTGATCCGAGATGGATACGGGTTTTGCAAATGATAAAGGATAGGTTCGGAAGTAAACCGGAGTTGGAAACCATATTGTTTTTAATTGGGATGAATGAATTGGGAAAACTTTCTGATAAATTCACGAAGGAACAAAAACAGGATCTTATGCATATTGCGGTATGCAAATTATTGAGTTATCATGGTTTTTATAAATTAGCGGGTTGGGATGATGAAGGTTGGCCGATGTGGGAAATATCTGCTGCAATGCCGGAGATGGATACAAGAGAACAGGAAACTTTATTAAAAAAAAATATAATACATTATTTTGAATTAAATGAAATGATATGAAGTATACACTTATTTTAATGATCGGAATTTTTTCTTTAATTGGCTGTAAAGAAAAGGCAGCTGAACCTACAGAACCTGTAAAAGAAATTAGTGCGGAAACCATACCAACTGCAACAGAAACAATTGATAAAACAAATACAGATACAATGACAAACGAAACAGACGACAAACAATATTATGTAAAAATATCAACCACCTTCGGAGATATGGTTGTTAAATTATATAATGAAACACCAAAACACCGCGACAATTTTTTAAAACTTGCAAAAGAAGGATTTTATGATGATTTATTATTTCATCGTGTAATTCCTGAATTTATGGTGCAAGGCGGCGATCCCGATTCCAGAGGAGCAGATATGAAAAAAATGCTTGGAAGCGGTGGACCCGGATATACAATTGATGCAGAAATTAAAGGAAATCTCTTTCACAAAAAAGGTGCATTGAGTGCGGCGCGTCAGGGCGACCAGGTTAATCCGAAAAAAGAATCTTCCGGTTCACAATTTTATGTTGTGCAGGGAAAAAAATATACTGATGCTGAATTAACACAAATGGAAATGCAAACAAGATCGGTAATGTCGCCGGAAGCAAAAAAAATATATCGTGAAGTTGGCGGAACACCCTTTTTAGATAATAATTATACGGTGTTTGGCGAAGTAGTAAAAGGCCTAGAAGTAATTGATAAAATTGCCGCAGTAAAAACAATGCCCGGCGACAGACCAGCTACAGATGTGAAAATGCGGATGACTGTTGTGGAGAGTTATTAATGAAAGATAAGTTTATTAAAAGCGGGAAGAAATTTCCGCTTTTTTTATTTGTGCTGCGTTGTAGGGAGTTAAAAGGGTCAATATTAAAAGTTGGGGACAATCCTCTATTCCAAGGAAAATTTTCTATTG